>DATNGY010000222.1:0-4204 GCA_035605735.1 Solirubrobacteraceae bacterium | reverse complement strand
CCGAGCGCGGCGCGCTCGGCAACCGCGTCTCGGCCGTCTACGCGCCGCTGCCCGTCGGGATCACCGATCCGCGCACGGTCTTCGAGACGGTCCACGAGGCCATGCGCGGGCTCAAGGAGTCGGGCCAGGCCGTCGGCGCCGAGGCACTGCTCTCGCTCGCGGACTTCGCCCCGCCGACGATCATGTCCCAGGCCGCGCGGCTGCAGTCGCGCCAGCGCTTCTTCAACGTCGTCGTGACCAACGTCCCGGGCCCGCAGCTGCCGCTCTATCTGCTGGGCCGCGAGCTCCAGAGCATCTACCCCGTGGTGCCGCTCGCGCTCAACACCGCGCTCGGGATCGCGATCATGAGCTACAACGGCCGCCTGGCCTTCGGCCTGCTCGGCGACTACGACGCGATGGGCGATCTCGACGACCTCGCCGCCGACCTCGACGCCGCGATCGCCGAGCTCGCCCGCACGGCCGGCGTCCGGCGCGCCGCTCGCCGCGCGACGGCGCCCAGACGGCGCGCCGCCGCGGCCCCCACCGGCTGACCGCCCACCGCTACCGTGGAGGGCGATGCGCATCGCCCTCGCCCAGATCAACCCCACGGTCGGCGACCTCGAGGGCAACGCGGCCCAGGCGCGCGAACACGTCGCCCGCGCCCACGACGCGGGCGCGCAGCTCGTGCTCCTGCCCGAGCTCGTCGTCACCGGCTACCCGCCCGAGGACCTCTTGCTCAAGGAGCACTTCCTCGCCGACGCGCGCGCGGCCGTCGACCGCATCGCGGCCGCGACGGACGGCATCGTCGCCGTCGTGGGCTTCCCCGAGCGGGGGCTCGACGCCTACAACGCGGCCGCCGTCTGCACCGAGGGCCGCGTGCAGGCGATCTACCGCAAGGTCAACCTCCCGAACTACGGCGTCTTCGACGAGGTCCGCTACTTCCAGCACGGGCCGGGCGGCGCGCTCATCCACGTCGACGGGGTCGCCGTCGGCGTGACGATCTGCGAGGACATCTGGGTGCCGGGGCCCCCGCTGACCGACGAGGCGCTCGCCGGCGCGCAGTTGATCGTCAACATCTCGGCCTCGCCGTACCACGCAGGCAAGGGCTGCGAGCGCGAGGCGATGATCGCCCAGCGCGCGCGCGACAACCAGGCGGCCGTCGCGTTCTGCGCGCTCGTCGGGGGCCAGGACGAGCTCGTCTTCGACGGCCACTCGTTCGTCGTCGACCACGAGGGCGAGATCGTCGCGCGCGCCGCGCAGTTCGCCGAGGAGCTCCTCGTCTGCGACGTCGACGTCGCCGCCGCAGGCGCCGCGCGCCTGCGCGATACGCGCCAGCGGCCCGCCGCGCGCGAGCACCAGGCCGCGGTTGCCGACCTCGGGGCCTTCGTCACGGCGGCCGCGGCGGCGGAGCCCTACGCACACGGTGGACCGGTCGCCGAGCTGCTCGACCCGATCGCCGAGATCTACGCGGCGCTCGTCCTCGGCACCCGCGACTACGTGCGCAAGAACGGCTTCGAGCACGTCGTCCTCGGGCTCTCCGGGGGGATCGACTCGACGCTCGTCGCGCTCGTGGCCGTCGACGCGCTCGGCGCCGAGCGCGTCACGTGCGTGACGATGCCCTCGCCCTACTCGTCCTCGGGCACCCGCGACGACGCCAAGGCCCTCGCGCGCAACCTCGGCGTCGAGCTCCTCGAGCTGCCGATCGGCGATCCGATGCGCGGCTACGACGAGCTGCTCGGCGAGATCTTCGCCGGTCGCGACGCCGACCTCACCGAGGAGAACCTGCAGGCGCGGATCCGCGGCAACCTGCTCATGGCGCTCTCGAACAAGTTCGGCTGGCTCGTGCTCACGACCGGCAACAAGTCGGAGATGTCGGTGGGCTACTCGACGCTCTACGGCGACAGCGCGGGCGGCTTCGCCGTCATCAAGGACTGTCCGAAGCTGCTCGTGTACGAGCTCGTCCGGGAGCGGGCCGAGCGCGACGCGCAGAGCCCGGTGCCCGAGACGATCCTCACGCGGCCGCCGTCGGCCGAGCTGCGCCCCGACCAGCGCGACGAGGACTCGCTGCCTCCCTACCGCATCCTCGACGCGATCGTCGAGGGCTACGTCGAGGAGGACCTCGACCGCGACCAGCTCGTAGCCCGCGGCCTGCCCGCCGACGACGTCGAGCGCGTCATCCGCCTCGTCGACCTTTCGGAGTACAAGCGCCGCCAGAACCCGCCGGGGATCAAGGTCACGTCGCGCGCGTTCGGGCGCGATCGGCGCGTGCCGATCACCAACCGCTATCGCGGATGAGCGCCCGGACGGCGCTCGTCACGGGCTGCGGGAACCCGCGCGGCATCGGCGTCGCCTGCGTTCGCGAGCTCGCCGCCGCCGGCTTCGCGGTCGCGGCCCACGTCGCCCCCGGCGAGGAGCTCGGCGACGCCCCGGACACGGCGTTCACCGCCGACCTCGCCGACCCGACCGCGCCGGCCGCGCTCGTCGACGAGGTCGCGGCGCGGCTCGGCGCGCCGTTGGTGCTCGTCAACAACGCGGCGCACTCCACCCGCGACGGCTACGCCGCGCTCGACGCCGCGACGATCGACGCCCACCTCGCGGTCAACGTCCGCGCGCCGATGCTGCTCAGCGCGCTCGTCGCGCGCGGCGGCGGGCCCGGGCGGATCGTCAACCTCATCTCGGGGCAGTCGCTCGGGCCGATGCCGCAGGAGCTCGCGTACGCGGCGAGCAAGGGCGCGCTCGAGACGTTCACCCGCCAGCTCGCTGCCGAGGTCGCGCACCTGGGCATCACGGTCAACGCCGTCGGCCCCGGCCCCAACGACACCGGCTGGATCGACGAGCGCCTGCGCGCGGAGCTCGAGCCGCGCTTCCCGACGGGGCGCATCGGGCGCCCGGAGGACGCCGCGCGCGTCGTCGCCTGGCTGTGCTCCGACGCGGCCGGGTGGGTGACCGGTCAGGTCATCCACGCCGAGGGCGGCTTCAGGCGCGGGTAGTTGGTTGATCCCCGGCCGCGCGCACGCGCCGCGGCTTGGTCGGCACCCGCGGCCCGCGGCGTCCGTCGGGCGGCGCCAGGCTGGAAGCGGGTCGAGTGGTCCCGAAGGCGTCACATAAACGCCTTCGGGACCACTCGACCTCAGACGGCGCCGCGGAGCGCCCGGCGCGTATCGCCTCAGCTGCCGCATCGGTGCTGCAAGCGACATTCGCCGCGTCGGCGCGCCGGAGGCGCCTTCGATCCCGAGCTCGAACGCCCGGGTCGCCCACGGTGCCCGCGACGTCGCTCTGCAGAAGGAGAGCCGCCCTTCGAGCCGGAGCGCGACGGCCAGGCCTGCAAGCGCCGCGGCGTCCGCACCCCTGACCAAACCGCACAGCCGGCCGCCGCATCAACCTCCAGTTCCTACGCCGAGCGGCCGGGGAGGTCGCGGACGGCCACCGTCATGCGGACGAGCGCGCACAGGCGACCGTCGTCGTCGCTGATGTCGACCTCCCACACCCACGTCGTCCGCCCGCGGTGGCGCCGGCGGGCCTCGGCGTGGATCGTGCCCGTCGTGATCGGTCGCAGGAAGCTCGTCTGGTTGGAGAGCCCCTGCGCGCTTCGGCCCTCGGGCAGGACGGCCATCGCCGTGGCCATCGACGCGATCGACTCGGCGATCGAGGCGAAGACCCCGCCGTGGACGAGCCCCATGTGCTGCTTGAGCTCGTCGCGCACGTCGACCTCGGCGCGGACGCGCTCCGGCCCGGACTCGACTACGCGCAGGCCGATGAGCGCGTCGAACGTCCGCTCGAGCGGGACGACCGGGTCGGGAAGGGCCATGGGCTGCGGCACGATAGCGCCCGCCGCGGGTAGCCTCCGGGGCCGCGATGGGTCGTCTCGACACCCTTCCGGCCGACCAGCGAGCCGTGCTCGGGCTGCTCCTGCGCCAGGGCAAGAGCTACGACGAGCTCTCCGAGCTGCTGCGCCTCGACCCCTCGGCGGTGCGCGAGCGCGCGCACGCGGCGCTGACCGCGCTGGCGCCGCAGAGCGCGAACGGGGTCGAGGCCGAGCGCCGGGCCGAGGTCGCCGACTACCTCCTCGGGCAGGGGTCCGAGGTCGAGCGCGAGGCCGCGCGCGTGTACCTCGCGGGCTCGGCGCCGGGACGCGCATGGGCGCGCGGCGTGGCTGACGCGCTCGAGCCCGTCGCCCCCGAGCGCGGGCTGCCCGAGATCCCGGCCGAGCCCGAATCCGCGGCGC
>DATNGY010000221.1:0-6892 GCA_035605735.1 Solirubrobacteraceae bacterium | reverse complement strand
TCGTTCACGGGCCCGAGCCGGTCGAGGATCTTGTAGATGCGGTCCCCGGCGAAGAGGCGGATCAGGTCGTCCTCGGCGGAGAGAAAGAAACGGGATTCGCCGGCATCCCCCTGGCGGCCCGAGCGGCCGCGAAGCTGGTTGTCGATTCGGCGTGACTCGTGGCGCTCGGTCCCGATGATGAACAGCCCACCGAGCTCGCGAAGCTCGGCCTCGCGCCCGGCGACCCCGACTACGACGAGCGCCTGGCCCAGGTCCTGCCCGCGATCGAGGAGCGCGTCGAGGAGGCTCGCGAGCGCGTGCTCGACGCCGGCGGCCTGTGCATCGTCGGCACCGAGCGTCACGAGTCGCGGCGGATCGACAACCAGCTGCGCGGTCGCTCCGGCCGCCAGGGCGATCCCGGCGAGTCGCGCTTCTTCCTCTCCGCCGAGGACGATCTCGTCCGCCTCTTCGCGGGCGAGCGGATCTACAAGATCCTCGACCGCTTCGGCACCACCGACGACAGCGGCGCTGAGGAGCCGATCGAGGCGGGGATGCTCTCCAAGCAGATCGAGAAGGCCCAGAAGAAGGTCGAGGAGCAGAACTTCCTGATCCGCAAGCGCGTGCTCGAGTACGACGACGTCATGAACGAGCAGCGCCGGATCGTCTACGAGTATCGCGACGGCGTTCTCGAGGGCAAGGACATGGGCGAGTCCGGGCGCGAGGAGATCGCGAACGTTGTCCGCCGCCTCGTCGACGAGCACACCCCCGGCGACTACGTCGAGGAGTGGGACCTCCCCGAGCTCTTCATCGCGCTCAACGACATCTGGCCCGTCGAGCTCAACGAGGCGGACGTCAGCGCCGAGAGCCTCGACCGCGAGGACCTCGTCCGGCGCCTCACCGACGAGGCGATCGCGCTCTACGACCGCCGCGAGCAGGAGCTCGGCGAGGAGCTCATGCGCGCGCTCGAGCGCTACCTGCTCCTGCAGATCATCGACCAGCGCTGGCGCGAGCACCTCTACGACATGGACTACCTGCGCGAGGGCATCCACCTGCGCGGGTTCGCCCAGATCGACCCGCTCGTCGCGTACAAGAACGAGGCCTTCGGGCTCTTCTCCGACCTCATGAACACGATCTGGTCGGACTTCGCGCGGATGATCTACCACGTCGAGGTCGAGATCGAGGGCGGCAACGGCGCGCCGGCCGAGCCGCCGCCGACGTGGTCGCCGAGCGCGGCGTCCTCGACCGCGGCGGGCAGGGTCTCCTACTCGGGCGGCGTCGGAACCGCGCAGCCAAGCGCACTGTCGGCCGCGGCGGCGGACGGTCCGATCGCGTACGGCGACGAGGGCGACTTCGAGGAGCCGCTCCCCGTCGCCGTCCAGCAGCGCCGCGTGGACGACACCGAGCAGATCGGGCGCAACGACCCGTGCTGGTGCGGGTCGGGCAAGAAGTTCAAGAAGTGCCATGGCGCCTGAGGCGCCACGCCGCGAGCGGCCACCTTCATGGTGGCACGGCGCCTGAGCGCCGCCCCGTGCTGCAGAACCGCTCCATGCCGGGCTCGACGGTGATCCCGGAGCTCGTCTACCCCGACGTGGTCGCCGCCGTCGACTGGCTCTGCGCCGCGTTCGGCTTCAGCGTGCGCTGGCGTGCGGGCGGCCATCGCGCTCAGCTCGCCGTCGGCGACGGGTGCGTGATCGCGAGCGAGCCCGACGACCTGTTCGCCGCGCCCGGCGACGGCCCGTACAGCCATTCGGTCATGGTCCGCGTCGAGGACGCCGACGCTCATCATGCGCGGGCGCGCGAGCACGGCGCCGTGATCCTGCAGGCCCCGACCGACTTCCCGTACGGCGAGCGCCAGTATGCGGCGGCCGACCTCGCCGGCCACCGCTGGTGGTTCTCACAGTCGATCGCCGACGTCGCCCCCGAGAGCTGGGGCGGCGTCTCCGGTCCAGCCCCGTAGCCGACGGGCGAGGGCTCACGGCGCGCGCGCCTCGCGCTGCTCGCCGAGCGCGCGGTCGAGGAAGCCGACAACGCGCCGCTCGTACTCCGCGGGCCGCGCTTGCAGGCCTCCTACGTGTCCGGACTCGGGGATCTCCCAGAGCGTCTTGGGCTGGCCGGCGGCAGCGTAGTACCCGCGGTTGAGCTCCTCGCCGTGCTTGCTGTCGGGCGCGGCGATGAGCAGCAGCGGGCGGGGGGCGATCCGTCCGACGAGGCTCTTCAGGTTCGCGGGCGGCGCCCGATCGGCGAACACGGTGAGCGCCCCCGTCTTGACCGCCGAGAAGGTGACGGCCATCCACCGCTAGAACCCCTCCGAAGAGTTCTGCTCCAGGTCGTCGGTGAAGGCCCGGGCGCCGGCGCCCTCCGAGGCCACGGCCTTCAATCCGTCGCTCTTTGCTGCGGCCTCGAGCATGAGCTCGCCGCCGACCGATAGCCCGATCCCACCGATGCGGTCGGGGTCGACGTCGGGCCGGTGCTCGAGGAACGCGATCGCCGCCGTGATGTCGCGGTCGCCGCCCCAGCCGAAGGCGTTGGGGTCGCCGTCGCTGTTGCCCTCGCCGCGACGGTCGAACAGCAGGACGCCGTAGCCGTGGCGCGCGAGCATCCGGGTCTGGCGCTGCGGGCCCTTGCGACCGGGGAAGACGATCACCGCCGCGCCGTTGCGCGACGGGACGTACCAGCCGACGAGCTTCAGGCCGTCGCTCGTGCGAAAGGCGACGTCCTCGGCGGCGACGCCGAGCCGGTTCGGGGGCACCACGGCTCGTGCGGTGTGGGTGACGACGTAAGCGAAGCCGATCGGGAAGACGACGACGTTCGCCACGAGCACGCCGGCGACGACCAGCAGCGCGCGGCGGGCATAGCGCCAGGGGCGGTTGCCGTCGGTCCGCCGCGTGCGCCAGAGGGTCGTGGCCCCGAGGCCGAGGAGGAGCAGGGCGGCGGGGATCGCGAGCAGGCCGGTGAAGTCGTCGCCCGACGGGCCGACGGCGCGCGTGTAGTAGACGGCCTCGACCGTGGTCGCCAGGCCGAGGACCCCGACCACGAGTGCGACCGCTCCGCGCCCGGCGCCGGGCAGGCGCGGCCACGCCCACGCCGCCAGGCCGAGAAGGGCGAGCGGCACGAATCCGCTGACGAGGTGGTCGCCTGCCGAGGTGCCCGGCTGCGGCTGGATGAGGGTGTCGTCGGCGACGTGCACCGCGACGACCGCCACGGCAACGCGGAACAGCCCCGTGTCCGTGCGCAGGGCGCGCCGCAGCCGGGTCGCCGCGGCGCGCTTGGAGGGTGCCGCCGTGGCCATCGACGGCTTACTCGTAGTGCAGGGCCTCGAGCACGTTGAGCCGCGAGGCCCGCCGTGCCGGGGCGATCGCGGCGAGGATGCCGGCGGCGATCGCGACGAGCGTGAAGATCACCAGCGACGGGACCGGCGCGACGAACGGACTGCCGAGCGCGCCCGCCATCGCCGCCGCCACGACGAGCCCGAGCGGCAGGCCCAGCCCGGCGCCGATGAGCGCGGTGATCACGCTCTCGTGGCGGACCATGCGACGCACCTGCCGGCGCGTCATGCCCACCGCCCGCATCATCCCGATCTCGCGCGTCCGCTCGAAGACGGAGAGCACGAGCGCGTTGACCATCCCGAACAGGCTGACGACGACCGACAGCGCGAGCAGGACGTAGAGCAGGTTCAGGAACTGCGCCATGTCCTTGCCGCGGAAGTCCAGCCAGGCCGACCGCGTGCGGGCGTCGACGTCGGGGAAGCCACCCACGGCACGCTCGATGGCCGCCGTCGTCGCCGGCGTCGTCCCGTCCTGCGCCCGCACGAACACGTAGAGGTCGCCCGGTCGCGGGAAGCTGCGGTCGAAGGCCGCCTGCGACATGAGCACGTCGCCGAGGAGGTCGGCCTTGGGGTCGGTGATCGCCGCGACCCGGGCCGCGATCGTCCGGCCGGCCGGAGTCGTGACCCTGAAGGGGCTGCCGATCCGCAGGCCGTGGTCGTCGGCGAACGCCTTCTTGACGATCGCCCCCGAGTCGCCCAGGCGCGGGATGACCGCGTCCGAGCCGTCGCTGAAGCGCAGCTTCACGGTCTGCGCGAACGTCGGAGCGATGCCCTCGACGCTGACCTTCTTGCCGAACGCCTTGGCCTCGTCGTGGCGCACCGCGGATACGCTCCCCACGCCGGGGGCGCGGGCCACGGCGGCGCCTACGGCGGCGGGGATCGTGTCGAAGCCGCTCTTGGAGGTCACCACGTAGTCCGCGCTGACGGCCTTCTCGTCGGCGCTGCGGGTCGAGGCGCGGAAGCTGCTGGACAGCGTGGCGACGAGCGTCACGAGCGCGAGCCCGATCATGAGGGCGGCGGCCGTAGTGGCCGTTCGCGTCGTGTTGCGCGTGGCGTTGGCGCTGGCGAGGCGCCCGGCGGGTCCGCCCAGGCTCCGCGCCGGGCCGCCGACCACCCGCGCCAGCGGCCGCACGAGACGACCCGCGATCATGATCACGCCGAGCACGAGCGCGAACGCGCCGACGCCGACGAGGATCAGCGACTGGCCGATGGTGCCGACGCGGACCGCGCCCGCCACGCACGCCACGCCGGCGACCGCCAGCAGCGTCAGCGGGATGGCCGGCGCGCGGGCGCCCAGCCGGGGCGGCAGGGTGGCGCCCTCGCGCAGGGCGGAGACCGGCGCGATGCGCGTCGCCCGGCGCGCCGGCGAGATGCTGGCGATCAGCGTCACCAGGATGCCCAGGCCGAGCGCGACCACGACCGTGCGCGTCTCGATCACCGTCGCGGCGGTCGGCAGGTCGACGCCGAAGGCCTGGAAGACGGCGTTGAGCCCCTTCGCCAGCGCGATGCCCAGCACGAGGCCGAGGACCGACGCGAACACGCCCATGGCCAGGCCCTCGGTGAGCACCGAGCGCCTGACCTGGCGCCGCGACGCGCCGAGCGTGCGCAGCGTCGCGAGCTCGCGGATGCGCTGCGCGAGCGTGATCGACAGGGTGTTGAAGATCACGAACGCGCCCACGCCGAGCGCGATGAACCCGAAGGCCAGCAGGAAGTACTGGACGAACTTGCTCTGCTCCTGGCTGTCCTTGGAGTCCGTGCTCGCCTGCTCCGCGCCGGTCCTGATCTGCGCGGTGGCGGGCAGGTCGGGCCGCAGGTCGCGGACCAGCTGCTCGGACGAGACGCCGTCGCGGGCCGCGACGAAGATCGTGTCGTACTCGCCCCGCTTGCCCTGCAGCGCCTGCGCGGTGGGAACGTCGAAGACGGCGATCGTCGCGCCGCCGATCGAGTTCTCCTTGCCGTAGTTGGCCAGCCCGGTGATCGTGTATTGCCGAGTCGGCCCGCGGGCGGCGACACCGATGCGATCGCCGACGGCGTAGCCGTTGTCGTCGGCCACGCCCTTGTCGATGACGACCTGGCCCGGGCCCGAGGCCCAGCGGCCGGACGCCAGCACGAGGGGATTGAAGCGCTCCGCGCGCGGGTCGAAGCCGAAGCCGAGCTGCCCGTTGTTGCTCGTGCCCAGCGCGTCGCCGTGCTTGTCGATGAGCTTGGCGGTGCCGGACTGCTTCAGGCTGAAGATCGCCCCGGTGGCGTCCGCGACGTTGTCGTTGGCGCGCACGCGGTCCAGGAGCGAGGCGGGCACGGTGGCCGTCCCGCTGGAGGCGCCCTTGACCACCTCGCGGCCGGAGATGACCGCGCTGGTCTTCGAGTACGAGTCCTGGAAGATCGAGTCGAACGCCTTGTTGATCGTGTCGGTCAGGATGAACGTGCCGCTGACCATCGCGACGCCGAGCACGACCGCGAAGGCGGTCAGCACGGCGCGGCCGCGGCGCCACCACAGGCCCTTCAGCGCGACGCGCCTCATGAGGCCCTCAGCTCCTCCATCGTCGCCATGACCGTGTGCGCGTCGCACGCGTCGAGGTCGCGGACGATCATGCCGTCGGCGAGGAACAGCACGCGGTCGGCGACGGCGGCCGCGTGCGGGTCGTGGGTGACCATGACCGTCGTCTGGCCGAAGCTGTCGACGAGGTCGCGCATGAGCTCGAGGATCTCCGCGCTAGTCGTCGAGTCGAGGTTGCCCGTGGGCTCGTCGGCGAACATCACCGTCGGCCGCGACGCGAGCGCCCGGGCGACCGCCACGCGCTGCTGCTGGCCGCCCGAGAGCTCGCTCGGGCGATGCGTGAGCCGGTCCCGGAGGCCGACCTTGGCGATGAGCTCGCGATACCAGTCGCGGTCGGGCTTGCGGCCCGCGATCTCGAGCGGCAGGAGGACGTTCTCCTCCGCCGTGAGCATCGGGAGGAGGTTGAAGAACTGGAAGATGAAGCCGATGTGGTCGCGACGCAGCGCGGTCAGGCCGTCGTCGTCGAGCCCGGTGACCTCGATGTCGCCGAGCCACACCTGCCCGCCGTCGGGCTCGTCGAGCCCGGCGAGCAGGTGCATGAGCGTCGACTTGCCCGAGCCCGACGGGCCCATGACCGCGGTCAGCCTCCCGGTCTGCACGTCGAGGTCCACGCCGCGCAGGGCGTGGACGGTCGTGTCGCCGGCGCCGTAGTGGCGGGCGAGGGCGCGGGCGCGCACCGCCGTCTCGGGCGGGACGACGACCTCTTGATGGTCGTCCTGCGCGGTGATCGATGCCATCGAGCTCCTCCTCGCGAAGCGGCGGTCGGGCGACAGCCGTGGCGGCCAGCCTGCCCGTCGAGCTGCTCGGCGACATCGGGTGAAACCCCCGAGCGCCACCCTGGCATCCCGGGTCCTCAGGGTGTCCGCAGGTTGCGGACCTCGATCGCCGTCGTGCGCGCCGCGACGTAGCGCGGGAGCTGCATCAGCGCCTCGTCCGCGGTCGCCGCCTCGACCTCCCACCAGATCCGATGGGTCCCGAGGACGCAGGAGCCGACGGTCAGCCGGTGGCGCAGCGGGCTCTCGAACGCCTTG
>DATNGY010000220.1:0-4465 GCA_035605735.1 Solirubrobacteraceae bacterium | reverse complement strand
TTCGCGGGCTCGCGCGGCAGCCAGTCGCCCCGCTCGAGCAGGAGGATGCGCTTCCCGGAAGGGGCGAGGCGGCTGACGAGCGTGCCGCCGCCCGCGCCGCTGCCGATCACGATCACGTCGTAGGACGTCATGAGAGCTCCGCCAGTCGTTCGGCGAGGATGATCCGGCCCGCGGCCTCGATGAGCGCGAGGTGCGAGAAGGCCTGCGGGAAGTTGCCCAGGTGGCGACTCGTGTCGGCGTCGAACTCCTCGGCGTAGAGGCCGAGCGGCGACGCCTCGCGCAGGAGGCGCTCCATGAGGTCGCGCGCCCGCTGCATCTCCCCCACGACGGCCAGCGCGGAAACGAGCCAGAACGAGCAGATCAGGAACGTCCCCTCCTTGCCCGAGAGCCCGTCGTCGGTCTCGTCGGTCTTGTACCGCAGGACGAAGCCGTGCTCGGTGAGCTCGTCGGCGATCGCGAGCACGGTCGCGCGCAGGCGCTCGTCGTCGCCCGGCAGGAAGCCGAACATCGCCGCCAGCAGCACGGAGGCGTCGAGCGCCTTCGTGTCGTAGTGCTGGGTCAGCACGCCGCGCTCATCGACGCCGTGCTCGAGGATGTCGTGGCGGATCTCGTCCGCGGTCGCCCGCCACGTCGCCTGCGAGTCGGGGTCGCCGCGGATCTCGGCGAGCTTGGCCGCGCGATCCATCGCGATCCAGCACATGAGCTTCGAGGAGACGTAGTGCTGCGGCGCGCCGCGCGCCTCCCAGATCCCCTGGTCGGGCTCGCGCCAGACCTTGGTCGCGCACGCCGCCTGCGCCTGCACGACCGGCCACAGGACGCGCGGCAGCCGCGAGCTGCGGCGCGTGTGCAGGAAGATCGAGTCGAGCGCCGCGCCGAAGACGTCGTTCTGGCGCTGGTTGAACGCCCCGTTGCCGACGCGCACCGGCCGCGCGCCGGCGTAGCCCGTGAGGTCGTCGCGGGTCGACTCCGTGAGGTCGCGCCGCCCGTCGATGCCGTACATGATCTGCAGCGCCCCGTCGGCGTTCGGCTCGAGGTCGGCGACGAACTGCATGAACTCGTCGGCCTCCCAGTCGAGGTTGAGCCAGTGGAGCGCCTGCAGCGTGAAGGTCGAGTCGCGGATCCACGTGTAGCGGTAGTCCCAGTTGCGCTCGCCGCCTGGCGTCTCGGGCAGCGACGTCGTCAGGGCGGCCACCGTCGCGCCGGTCGGCATGTACGTGAGGCCCTTGATCGCGAGCGCGGAGCGCTGCACGGGCTCCCGGAACGCGTGGTCGGGCAGCCGCGCGCCGTCGAGCCACTGGCGCCAGTAGTCGATCGTCGCCTCCTGGCGATGGTTGGCCTCGGCGATGTCGGCGGGCGCGGCCAGCTCCTCCGCCCACGACAGCGCGCAGAACAGCTCCTCGCCGTCGCGCAGGTTGTGGCGCGCCCGCACCCGGTTGCCCTCGATGCCGAGGGCCATGTCGGTCTGCAGGCGCACGGTCTGGCCGGCGCCGGTCGCGTCGGCCACGTGGCGGCCGTCGCCCTGCAGCGTCCACTGGGCCGGCGTGCGGCCGTAGTCGAAGACCGGCTCGCAGACGAGCTCGACCTCGACGCTGCCGCCGATGCACCTGACCGTACGCACGAGGGCGTGGTCGGCGTCCTCGTCGGCCGGCGGTCGCGTATGCGGCGTGATCTCGTCCTCGCGGCGCCGCGGGCCCATCGTGAGCGCGTCGCGCACGACGATCCACCCCGAGGTCGTGTGCCACGTCGTCATCAGCGTGTTCGTTCCCGCCTCGTACTGGCGGGCGGCCGGGACGTTGATGCCGAAGGGCCCGATCCGGAACGAGCCGGCCTCGCGGTCGAGGAGCGTGCCGAAGACGCTCGGCGCGTCGAAGGACGGGACGCAGAGCCAGTCGATCGCCCCGTCGGCGGCGACGAGCGCCCCCGTGTGGCAGTTGGAGAGGAACGCGTAGTCGGCTATCGGCGTGAACGGCGACGGCGCCGCGGCGCTCTGCTCGGCCGACGCCTGCTCCTGCGGGGCGCTCACGACGCCACCCAGGGGCCATGCCAGCCGCCGACGGCGGCGACGAGATGGTCCGCCGCCTCCGGCCCCCACGAGCCCTTCGGATAGCGGTGGATGGGTGGCGGCGCGTCGAGCAGCGGCTGCAGGATCCGCCACGCCTGCTCGACGCCGTCCTGGCGCGTGAAGCGGGTGTCGTCGCCGACGATCGCCGCATGCAGCAGGACCTCGTAGGGCGCGGGCCCCTCGCCACCCTCGTCGGCGAACTCCATGTCCAGGGTGACCGGCTCGGGCTTCCGGCTGTGCGCGCGGTGCGCCTCGACGCGCAGCCGGATCCCGGTCGAAGGATCGAGCTTGACGACGAGCTGCGCGGGCTCCGGCCGGCGGCCGTGCATGGCGAGGAGGTTGAGGTGCGGCACACTGCGGAAGACGACGCGCAGCTCCGTCTGCGTCGTCGCGAGGTCCTTGCCCGTGCGGATGAAGAACGGCACGCCCGACCAGCGCCAGTTCTCGACCTCGAGGCGCAGCGCGGCGTAGGTCTCGGTCGTCGAGTCGGGCGCGACGCCTTCGACGTCGAGGTAGCCGTCGTACTGCCCGCGCACGTAGTGCGCCGGGTCGGCCGGCGGCATCGACTTGAAGAGCGCGGCGACCGCATCCTTCAGCTCGGCCGCCTCGCCGCGGGACGGGGCCTCCATTGCCACGGCCGCCACGATCTGCATCAGGTGGTTGACGACCACGTCGCGCAGGGCGCCCACCGGGTCGTAGAAGTGGCCGCGATCCTCGACGCCGAAGCTCTCGGCCATCGTGATCTGGACCGCGGCGACGTGATGGCGGTTCCAGACCGGCTCGAACGTCGCGTTGGCGAACCGCAGGTAGAGGATCTCGACGAGACCCATCTTGCCGAGGAAGTGGTCGATTCGGTAGAGCTGGGACTCGTCGAGGTGCTGGTGGATCTCATCGGCGAGCGCGCGGGCGGACGCGAGGTCGTGGCCGAAGGGCTTCTCGACGACGACGCGCGCACCCGTCGTGAGCCCCGCGTCCGCGAGGCCCTTGATGACCCTGCCGAAGAGGAACGGCGGGATCTCGAGGTAGAAGACCGGCGTCGTCTTGCCGCGGACGGCGTCGGCGACGCGCGCGAACGTGTCGGCGTCGCCGAAGTCGCCCGAGACGTAGGAGAGCCGGCCCGCGAAGCGCTCGAAGACGGCATCGTCCAGCGTCTCCCCGCACGCCACGATCGCTTCCCGGGCGTGCTCGCGCAGGTCGTCGACGCTCCAGTCGTCGACGGCGACGCCCACGATCGGGCACGTGAGCAGCCCGCGGCGCTCCAGCCGGTAGAGGGACCGGAACGTCATGACCTTGGCCAGGTCGCCGGTGATCCCGAAGACGACGAAGACGTCCGCGGGCCGGGGGTGGTCGGTCGTCGCGGTCGCCGCGCCGCGCGCCTGAGCTGTGGCTGCCGTGGCCATGCCCAGGATGCTGTCCGGGAACCGTGGCCTCGTCATCACCCGATGCGGATGAAGCGGAGGGGCGCCGGAGTCAGAGGACCGCGATCGGGTTGACGGGCGAGCCGGTCCCCCCGGGGATCCGCAGCGGCGCGGCCACGAAGAGGAACTCCCACCGGCCGCGACGCTCGCAGGCGTCGCGCAGGTCCTCGAGCTGCAGGTAGTCGAGGAGGTGCACGCCCATCGCGTTGATCGCGAGGACGTGGATCGGGAACGCGACGCCCTCGGTGGTGCTCGGCGCGGTGTCGCTGTTGCCGTCGGAGCCCAGCGCGGCGACGCCCCGCGCGGCGAGGAAGCGGGCGGCGGCCGGGTGCAGGCCGGCCTTCGCCTCCGACGTCGTCCAGGCGCCGTGCTCGCTCAGGCGGCGGGCGTGGCCGGTGCGGACCAGGAGGATGTCGCCCTCGCGGACGGCGACGTCCTGCTCGGCCTCGGCCGCCTCGAGGTCCTCGAGGACGACGTGCTCGCCCGGCTCGAGCCACTTCGCGCCGCGCAGGCGCGGGATGTCCAGCAGCACGCCGCGTCCGACCAGGCCGTCGCGAAGCGTGTCGATCGCCTCCACCGACGCGCCGTCCGACGACACCGCCCCGGCCGGCGCCCCGTTGTACAACGAGCCGCGATAGGCGACGTGGCACAGCGCGTCGACGTGGCTGTGGCCGTCGCCGTGGTAGTCCACGCCCACGTAGTCCTTGGCGAAGCGCAGCGACCCGGAGCCGATGTCGACGTCGGCGAGCATCGTCATGGCGTGCTCGGCCGGTTGCGGGCAGTCGGGGGCGACCTCGGTGCACAGTGGCAGGCTGAGGCTGACGCTGACGCCGTCGCGCACGAGCGTCGCGGCCGCGGCGACGCGGCCTGGGTCGAGATAGTGCAGCGCCCCGCGCTCGTCGTCGCGGCCCCAGCGACCCCAGGTGCTCACCGCCTCGAAGAGCTCGGCGAACGCCTCGGCGGTGACGTCGGTGCGGGCCACGTC
>DATNGY010000219.1:0-6451 GCA_035605735.1 Solirubrobacteraceae bacterium | reverse complement strand
CCGAGCGCGGGCTGCCCGAGCTCCCGGCCGAGCCCGACTCCGCGCCGCCCCCTTCGCCCGCGCGCGCGGACGGCCCGCGGGTCTCGCGCAAGGGCGGCGCGATCCTCCTCGGCGCGCTCGCGGTCGTCGCGGCCGGAGTCGTCGCGGCGATCCTGCTGCTGGGCGGGTCAGACGGCGGCAGCGGCAGCGCCACCGTCGCCTCGACGCGCACCCCCACTCAGCCGACGACGACGGCCTCGGGCGCGACCACGAAGGTCCGCGCCCTGGCGAAGCTCACGCCGCCCGCGGGCGCGCCTGCCGCGAAGGCGCTCGGCGTCGTACAGGTCGTCGACGTCAGCGGCCAGCAGCAGCTCATCGCGATCGTCCAGGGCCTGCCGAAGCCCCGGCGCGGCGAGGGCTTCGGGATCTGGCTGACGGCGCCCAACGGCGGACGGGCGTGGCTCGGCTTCTTCCAGAGCACCGACAAGCAGGGCCGGCTCCTCGCCCAGGGCGCGCTGCGCCAGCCGATCGCGGGCTACGACCAGATGCTCGTCACCCGCCAATCCGGGAGCGCCCCGAAGCAGCCCGGCCGCGTCTACCTGCGGGGCCGCATCCAGCGCCCGCAGGCGACCTCCGGCGGCTAGCGCGCGCTAGCGCGCCGGGGCGTGCAGGCTCGCGAGCGCCTCGAGCGCCTCGTCGAGCACGCGCGCCGTCGCGCGCCGCACGAGGAAGCCGCCGAGGCGCGCGCTCCCGCGCAGGCGCTGACGAGCGACGAGCTCGACGCGCGCGCCGTCCGCGGCCCGCGCCACTCGGACCTCGGTCTCCGCGTGTGCGAGCAGGTTCGCGAACGGCGTCCCCTCGACCTCCTGGACCCACCGGCAGAGCTCGGGCGCGCGCGCCTCGAGCAGGCGGAAGTCGGCGCGCACGGCGCGCCCCTTGTCGGTGGTCAGCACCTGCGTGAAGCGATCGCCCGTGACGCCCTCCACGCGCTGCACGCGTGGCCACCAGCGCGGCAGGTGGTGGGGGTCCGCGACCGTCGCCCAGACCTCCTCGGGCGCGGCGGCGACGGTGCGGCTGCGGCGCGCCGTGGGCACGCCGGTCAGGCGTCCAGGCTCAGGAGCGCGTGGATGTCGAGACCCGCGAGGCGCTCGCGCCCCCCGAGGGCCGGGAGCTCGATGATGAACGCGCAGCCGACGACCTCGCCGCCGAGCTGGCGCACGAGCTCGCGCAGCGCCATCGCGGTGCCGCCCGTGGCCAGCAGGTCGTCGTGGATGAGGACCCGCGCGCCGCGAGCCACGGCGTCGGTGTGGAGCTCGAGCGCGTCGGTGCCGTATTCGAGCAGGTACTCGGCGCGGACCGTCGCGCTGGGCAGCTTCCCCGGCTTGCGTGCCAGCACGAAGCCCGCGCCGAGCTCGAGCGCGAGCGCCGGGCCGAGCAGGAAGCCGCGCGCCTCGGCGCCGATCACGACGTCGACGTCGAGCGGCCGGGCGTACGCTGCGAGGCCCTCGACCGTGCGCCGCAACCCCGACGGCGAGGCGAGCAGCGGCGTGATGTCCTTGAAGACGATCCCCTCGCGGGGGAAGCCCGGGATGTCGCGGATCAGCGCCCCGAGGTCAGCCAACGATCTTGCGCAGGTCCCGGATGAGGAGCAGGTGCTTGAGGTGGGTCGTCACCGCGGCGAGGTTCTCGAGCGCGTCGACGGCCTCCTTGCGGCGCTTGGCGTTGCGCGAGCGCAGCGCCGGGGCGAGGATCTGCTGCAGGAGGGCGGCCTCGCGGTCGGCGCTCGTGCGAAACGCGCGCAGGTTGCGCCCGCCGACCCCGTAGCGGGCGAGCTCGGTGACCGCGCGCACGATCTCGCGCTCGGTCTCGTCGAAGTACTTCGTCCCCGCGCGGGGCTCGCCCTTGATCACCCCGTAGTCCTCGAGCTCGGCGATGAGCCGGGAGTCCGCGCGCGTCTCCTCGATGACGTCCTCGAGCGAGTACAGCGCGCCGCCGGAGGGCTCGGCGACGCTGTAGCGGCGGGTGGTCCGCCGGGGGCCATGCTCGGGCGCGCTCGGCGCCGCGACCTCGTTCTCCCCCGCGCGCCCGGACGCGAGCTCCTGGCGAATGACGCGCAGCGGGAGGAACTCGTCGCGCTGCAGGCGCAGGATCGTCCGCAACCGCTGCACGTCGCCGGCGCTGTAGAGGCGGTAGCCACCGGGCGTGCGCCGCGGCGTCAGCAGCTTCTGGTCCTCGAGGTAGCGGATCTTCGAGATCGAGATGTCCGCGAACTCCGGCTCGAGCGCCTTGCACACCGCGCCGATCGTCATCGCCTTGCGCGGCGCGTCCGCGGGCTCGTGCTCCGGCGCCGCCGGAGCCCCGCCCCGCTCGTCCTCGACCACGGCGTCGCTCACTGGCTCAGGAACGTGAGCTTGAACTTGCCGACCTGCAGCTCGTCGCCGTCCTCGAGGCGGTGAGACTCGATCCGCTGGCGGTTGACGTAGGTGCCGTTGAGCGAGCCGAGGTCGTCGAGGTAGATCTCGCCCGAACGCCTGACGAGCAGCGCGTGGTCGCGCGAGACGGTGACGTCGTCGAGGAAGACGTCGGAGTCAGGGCGCCGGCCGATCGTCATCCGGTCCCGGGTCAGCGCGAAGCTCTCGCCGACGCGCCCGCCGCCGGCGCGGATGACGAGCGCGGCGCCGCCCTGCGTCACGACCTCCTCGACGTCGACCGGCACGAGCTCGCCCGTCTCGTCGATGCGGTAGGTCGCGGTCGTCGGGTCGCTGCCCGCGTTGTCGCCCTCCCGCAGCCCGGCGAGGTAGGCGCCACAGCGCTGGCAGTAGTTGGCGCCGTCGGCGTTGACGAAGCCGCACTCGGGACAGTGGACCGCCATCAGGCCTACTAGTCGTCGACTCCCGGCTCGACCTTCGCCGCGCGCCCGGCGAGGATGTCGGTCAGCCGCTCGACGTCGGCGCCGGTGATGACGTCCTCCCCCGTCTCGTGCTTGCGCCGCAGGCGGTTGACGAGCTCGGCCCGGAGGATGTCGATCTTGCCGTGGAGGATCCGCCGCTGGTAGGAGATCTCGGTCTCCTCGTCGGTCAGCTGGCCGATCAGGTCCTTGAGCTCCTGGTCGGACAACGATCCAAGATCCGGGAACGTCTCCATGCCGGCGAGCATATCAGCGGCTCTCGCAAGCTCAAGCTCAGGTTCAGGGTTTGCGCTCGCGAGCAGCCCTGAGCTGCCCTCGCGCCGTACGAACGTACTCGACGGTGGCCGCGAGCGACAAGGCCAGCCCCAGGTAGAGGAGCACGGCGGCGGCGGTGCTCCAGCCGACCAGCCCCGCGAAGATCGCCGCCATGACCGGCCACACCGCCCACCGGCCCAACCAGTTGATGCGCAGCTCGGCGCCGCGCGCGAGCGCGTAGCGGCCGCCGACGAGCATCAGCAGCTCGCGCGCCACGAGCACCGCGAGCGCCCACCGCGGCAGCAGCTCGTGCGCCCAGCAGACGACGATCCCGGAGATGATCAGCAGCCGGTCGATGACCGGGTCGAGCAGCGCGCCGAAGCGGCTGAACTGGCCGGTGACCCGGGCGGCGATGCCGTCGGCGTAGTCGCCCCACGCGACGAGCGCGAAGAGGACCGCGGGCAGCGCGTCGGTCCCGTCGTCGCTGGTCAGGCCGAGGACGAGGAAGACCGGGATCAGCGCGAGGCGCACGAAGCCGATCGCGTTGGGGATCGTCCACGGGCGCAGCGGCGCCCCGGGCTGCGTCTGCGGTGGCGCCGGGCCCGAGCGATCGAGCCCCGACAGGCGCCGGAACGTCAGGGCAGACCGCGCCACAGCTCGAGCACCGCCTCGGCGGCGCCCTCGAGCGGCACGCCGCCCTCGACGTCGACGCGACCGCGCCGCGCTTGGGCCTCCGCGCGCCCCGACTCCAGCGAGCGCCGGCCGACCGTCAGGCGCAGCGGGACGCCGAGGAGCTCGGCGTCGGTGAGCTTCTCCCCCGGCCCGGCGTCGCGGTCGTCGAGGAGGACGTCGAGGTCGGCGGCGCGCAGCTCCTCGTAGAGCCGCTCGGCGGCGGCGCGCTCGGGAGTGCCCGGCTTGCCGAGCGCAACGAGCTCGACCTGCCAGGGCGCGAGCGCTCGCGGCCACGAGATGCCGCGCTCGTCGGCGAACTGCTCGATCGCCGCGGCAGCGACCCGCGCGGGCCCGATCCCGTAGGAGCCCATGATGATGAGCCGCTCGCGGCCGGCCTCGTCGAGGTAGGTCGCGCCGAGCGGCTCGGAGTAGCGCGTCCCCAGCCTGAAGATGTTGCCGATCTCGATCGCGGGCTCGATGCGGATCTCGTGGCCGCCGACGGTGTCGCCCGGCTCGACCGTGCGTACGTCGGCGTGCTCGCCCTCGACCGTCGTCACGACGTGGACGTCCGGCCGGTTCGCGCCGACGACCCACGGCCCGGGACCGACGGCGTCGTCGTAGAGCCCGGGGACGTCCGGCGACGGGCCGAGGAAACCGGCCGGACCCGGCAGCTCGTCGTCGCGAGCCGCCCGGAACGGCTCGCGCAGGGCGTTTGCGAGCTTGATCTCGTTGACGCGGTGATCGCCGCGGACGAAGACGTGCAGCAGCCCCCGCGACGCGGTCACGACGGGGTAGGCCTTGAGCACGTTGCCCGGCGGCACCGCGAGCGCGCCGGCGACGTCGGCGATCGTCGTCAGCCCGGGGGTCGGCAGCTCGCCGTCGAGCGCGAGCGGCGGCACGGGCTTGGGCGCCGCGCTGGCCACCTCGACGTTGGCGGCATAGCCGGGCGCGAGCGCGACGTCGTTCTCGCCGGCCGGGCACGGCGCCATGTACTCATGCGCGCCCGAGCCGCCCATCGCCCCGACGTCGGACTCGACGCGGTACCACTCGAGGCCCACGCGGTCGAAGATCCGGTCGTACGCGGTGATGAACTTCTCGTACGACGCCTGCAGCCCCTCCTCGTCGCGGTCGAAGGAGTAGGCGTCCTTCATGATGAACTCGCGCGTGCGCAGCACCCCGGCGCGCGGGCGCGCCTCGTCGCGGCCCTTCGTCTGGAAGTGGTAGAGCAGCATCGGCAGCTGCCGGTACGAGCGCACGGCGGACGCGACGTGGAAGGTGACGGCCTCCTCGTGGCTCAGGGCGAGGACGAGCTCCGCGCCGCGGCGATCGGAGAGCTTGAAGACCTCGTCGATGTCGTAGCGCCCGCTGCGCCGCCACAGCTCGCCCGGGTTGATGACCGGCATGAGCATCTCCTGCGCGCCGATCCGGTCGATCTCCTCGCGGATGATGCGCACCGCGTTCTGGTGCGCGCGCCATCCGGCCGGCAGCCAGGACCACAGTCCGGCGCCGACCTGGCGGACGAGCCCCGCCCGCACGCCGAGCTTGTGCGAGAGCGCCTCGGCGTCGGCGGGCGGCTGGCGCTCGGTGGGCAGGAGGTAGCCGTTCAGGCGCGTCACGGCGACGAAGCCTAGATGGTCGATTCCGAAATTCCTGCACGCGCGGACGACGCGCCTCGCCGCGCTGCCGCGCGCACAGATGATTCGGAATCGACCATCTGGCCGGGGGCGGCGCAGGGATAAGGTTCGCAGCGCTTCTCCCGTTCCCTGACCGCAAGGAGCACGGCATGCCCTACGAGGTTCCGCCCCTGCCCTACGACAAGGCGGCGCTCGAGCCCCACATCGACGCCCAGACAATGGAGCTGCACCACGACAAGCACCACCAGGCCTACGTCGACAAGCTCAATGGCGCGCTCGAGGGCACCGAGCACGACGGCAAGCCGATCGCGGAGATCATCGCGAACCTCGACGCGATCCCCGACGACAAGCGCCAGGTCGTGCGCAACAACGGCGGCGGCCACCTCAACCACTCGCTGTTCTGGGAGTCGATGAGCCCGGACGGCGGCGGTGAGCCCAGCGGCGCGGTCGCCGACGCGATCGCGCAGGCCTTCGGCTCCTTCGACGCGTTCAAGGAGCAGTTCGAGGCCGCCGGCGTCAACCAGTTCGGCTCGGGGTGGGCCTGGCTGGTGCTCGACGGCGGCTCGCTGGCGATCACGAGCACCCCGAACCAGGACAACCCCGTCTCCGACGGCCAGGTGCCGCTGCTGGGCAACGACGTCTGGGAGCACGCCTACTACCTCAAGTACCAGAACAAGCGCCCGGACTACCTGAAGGCCTGGTGGGACGTCGTCGACTGGGACAAGGTCGGCGAGCGCTACGCCGCCGCGAAGTAGCGCACGACCACAACTCAGCGCCTATCTTCGAGTTGTGACGGGAGGGCAGGTTCCTGGCCGCCCTCCCGTCTGCTTGACCACGTCCGCATGCCGATCACCCACCGACTGTTCGCGCCTGTCGTCGCGCTCCTGCTCGTCCTGATGGCGCTCGTCGCCGCGGTCCCCGCGCGCGCGTCCGACGACCAGCAGTCGATCATGATGGACGACGACCAGCTGCTCTACAGCGGCGACCAGGTCCGCGACGCGGC
>DATNGY010000218.1:0-2941 GCA_035605735.1 Solirubrobacteraceae bacterium | reverse complement strand
CCAGCTCACGCGCGCGGACCTCGCGGCCTACGAGGCCGTCCCGCACGAGCCTGTGCGCGCGCGTTACCGCGGGTGCGAGGTCCTGACGAACTCGCCGCCGTTCGCCGGCGGGACGCTGCTCGCGCTCTCGCTCGCCCGCCTCGACGCGCACGGTCCGGGGCCGCCGCGGCTGGCCGACGTCGTCGCCGCCATGGAGGCCGCGCAGGACCAGCGCACGCCGGCCTTCGTCGCCGGGCTCGCGGAGCCCGGCTTCGCCGAGCGCTTCCTCGCCGCGCACCTGGGCTCGACCACGCACCTCTCGGTGGTGGACGCCGACGGTTTGGCGTGCTCGATGACCTGCACGAACGGCGAGGGGTCGGGAGTCGTCGTCCCCGGGACGGGGATCCACGTCAACAACGTCATGGGCGAGGAGGACCTCTCGCCGCTCGGGTTCTTCACCGCGCCGCCGGGGCGGAAGATGCCGTCGATGATGGCTCCGACCGTGGTCCTCGGGCCCGAGGGCGAGGTCGAGCTCGTACTCGGCAGCGCCGGCTCGAACCGCATCCGCTCCGCGATCCTGCAGGTCGTCGTCGGCGTCGTCGACCACGCCCTGCACGCCGGGGAGGCGGTTCTCGCGCCGCGCGTGCACTTCGAGGACGGCGTCGTCTACGCCGAGCCCGGCGCGCCGGTCGAGGAGCTGGGCGGCCACGAGGTCGTCCGCTTCGCCGCGCGCAACCTCTTCTTCGGTGGCGTGCAGGCGGTCGAGCGCGACCGGCGCACCGGCGCGCTCTCGGGCGCCGGCGATCCCCGACGCGGCGGGGCCGCGGTCGCGGCGTGAGGCGCCGTGTCGTGGCGCTCGCGATCCTCGCGGCGCCGGCGGTCGCCGCCGCGGGCTGCGGTGGGGAGGCCGCCGACCTCTTCGTCGTGACGCGCAGCGGGTCGATCCCCGGCGCCGCGCTGCGCCTGCGCGTGACCGACGACGGGCGCGCGTCCTGCAACGGGCGGGGGCTCGTGGAGATCTCGAGCGGCGAGCTCATCCGCGCGCGCGACGCTGCGCGCGAGCTCGCCGATCCCACCAAGCACCACGTCGTCCTGCCGCCGAGGCCCGGGTCCGTGCTGCGCTACCGCGTGCGCACGGAGGACGGCGCCGCGGCCTGGAGCGACACCTCGCGCGGTCAGCCGCCGGTCTTCTTCGCCGTGGCCAAGGTCACGCGCGACGTCGCCCGCGGTCCCTGCCGGCTCGCGCGCTGACGCCCGAGCACGGTCCGCGCCGCTGGGCGAGACTGCCGCGATGGACGCGACCGGCGTCGCCACCGAGTGGACGGATCTGTTCGTCGCGAGCGCCGGGGCGTCGGCGGCGCTCACCGGGCTCGTCTTCGTCGCCGTGTCGATCAACCTCGACCGGATCCTCGCCCTCGAAGGCCTGCCCGAGCGCGCGCTCGAGACGCTGCTGCTGCTCCTGGGCGTCGTCGTCGTCTCGCTGCTCGCGCTGGCGCCGAACCAGGGCGCGACCGCGCTCGGGCTCGAGCTCCTCGTCGAGAGCGTGGCGGTGATCGTCCTGATCGCCGTGCTCGTCCGCCGCAGCCTGCCGCCGCCCCCCGAGCGCTGGTCGCCGCGCTGGCGCAAGTACACGACGTGGCGTCTCGTGCTCGTGGGAGCCGGCACGGTCCCGTTCCTCGTCGGCGCCCTCGTCCTCCTCGCCGGCGGCGACGGGCTGCCCTGGGTCCTCGCGGGAACGATCGGCGCGATCGTCGGCGCGGTGCTCAACGCGTGGGTGCTGCTCGTCGAGATCCTTCGCTGAGGTCGCGGCGTGCGACGATGCGCCCGTGCTCCCCTTCCGCGCCAGCCGCCTCTTCCACCCGGACTCCGGCCGCTGCCTGGCCGTCGCCGTCGACCACGGGATGCCAGGCGAGTCCGACCTGCTCGAGGGTATCGAGGACATGAAGGCCGTCGTCGACGCGCTCGTAGCGGCCGATCCGGAGGCGCTGCTGCTCACGCCCGGTCAGGCCGAGCTGCTCCAGCGCCGCGCGGGCCGCGCCAAGCCCGCGCTCGTCATGCGCGTCGACACCGGCAACGTCTTCGGCCGCGAAGTGCCCGAGCGCCCGGCCTCGTGGATGTACGAGGACCCGGTCGGGCTCGCGGTCCGCCTCGACGCGGCGTGCGTGATCGCGAACCTCCAGGACGCGCCCGGCCAGCCCTCGCTGCGCGAGAGCTGCGTGGAGAACCTGATGCGCCTGCGCGGTGCGTGCGACCGCGCGGCGATGCCGATGATGGTCGAGCCCGTGCCGATGGCGCCCAACCGCGCCGGCTACGACGTCCACCGCGACGCCGAGCGCCTGCGCGGTCTCGTGCGGCAGGCGACCGAGCTCGGCGCCGACCTCGTCAAGTGCGATCCGCTGCCCGACCGCGACGCCTTCGCGCGGGTGGTCCGGACCGCCCGCGTGCCGGTGCTCGTCCGGGGGGGCGGACGGATCGGCGAGGCCGAGCTGATGGCCGTGACCGCGGAGGTCCTCGAGGCCGGGGCGCGCGGTCTCGTCTACGGGCGCAACGTCATCCAGCACGACGATCCGGCCGCGATGACGCGTGCGCTCGCCGCGCTCGTCCACGAGCGCGCGAGCGTGGACGCCGCGCTCGCGCTGCTGGCCTGAGCGTCCTGCCATCAGCCGCGCTGATGACGGGGCCCAAGCAGGTCTGCTGGCGCTCGCGGGCTCGCGGGTGGATCCTGTCGAGGTGAGCCGCCGGACGTGGTCGATGATGGGCGCCGCCGCGGCGCTTTGGGGGGCGTCCTACCTGTTCATCAAGGTCGCGCTCGACGACGTCTCCGAGGGCGGGATCGTCTGCATCCGCACCGCGCTCGGCGCGGCCGTGCTGCTCGCGCTCGCGCAGCGCTCGGGCGCCCTCGACAGCCTCCGGGGCCACGGGCGCTGGATCTTCGTCATCGCGATCGTCCAGGTCGCCGCCC
>DATNGY010000217.1:0-3373 GCA_035605735.1 Solirubrobacteraceae bacterium | reverse complement strand
CGCGCGGGCGTGCAGGAGCTCGCGCCGGCGCGGCTCGAAGCGCTCGTGGAGAGCGCCGACGAACGCGCCCGCGACCGGGTCGTCGTCGATGCGCACGTGCTTCTCGGTCAAGTGCCAGCCGCGGGGCCGCACGAGCAGCGTCGCGGTCTCGTCGGCGAGGCGGTACTCGCGACCGTCGTCGCCCGTGAACTCGATCGTCCCCGCGATCGCGTCGGTGAGGTTCTGCTGGCCGGTGACGACGTTCGACCACGTCGGCGAGAGCGAGTCCTCGAAGTCGGCCATGAACCCGCTCGCGCCCGAGTTGAGCGCGTTGATGATCATCTTGCGGTCGACGGGACCGGTGATCTCGACGCGGCGGTCCTGGAGGTCGCCGGGGACCGGCGCGATCCGCCAGTCGCCCTCGCGGACGTCGCGGGTCGCGGGGAGGAAGTCGAGGGTGGCGCCGCCCGCGAGCTGCGCGCGCCGCTCCGCGCGGGCGTGCAGGAGCTCGCGCCGGCGCGGCTCGAAGCGCTCGTGGAGAGCGCCGACGAACGCGAGGGCGTCTTCGGTGAGGACGCCTTCGGGGGCGGGGGCGACCTCGACGGTCACGGCAGCTTCCCTTCGCTCAAGGGCATGGTCCCTGTGATCGAGTGGCTGAGCAGCGTCATCGGGTGGTGGACCGGCAGGCCGGAGTACACGCCGATCTGCAGCGCGCAGCCCGGGTTCGCGGCGGCGACGGCCTGCGCTCCCGTGGCCTCGAGGTTCTCGGCCTTGCGCCGCCCGAGCGCGGCGGCGGGCTCGGGGTTGAGCAGGTTGTAGACGCCGGCCGAGCCGCAGCACAGCTCCCACTCCGCGGGCTCGCGCAGCTCGAGGCCGGGGATCGTGCGCAGGACTTCGCGCGGCTGGGCGCGCACGCCCTGGGCGTGGGCGAGGTGGCAGGCGTCGTGGTAGGCGACCGCGAGCTCGAGCGGGCGGCGCGGGGCCTGGGGCTCGTGCTCCGCGAGCAGCTCGTGTACGTCGCGGACCTTCGCGCTGAACGCCTCGGCGCGGTCGGCCCACGCCGCTTCGTCGCGGAAGAGGTGGCCGTAGTCCTTCATCGCCGAGCCGCAGCCGGCGGCGTTGACGACGACCGTCTCGCAGCCCTCGAAGGCGACGATCGTCTCGCGCGCGCGCTGCTTGGCGTCGAAGCCCGTGTGCAGCTCGAGCGCGCCGCAGCATCCGGGGCGCTCGGGCGTCCAGACGTCGAAGCCCTCGGCGGCGAGGACGCCGACGGTCGCGGCGTTGACGTCGCCGAAGAAGACGCGCTGCACGCAGCCCTGCAGGAACCCGACGCGCCCGCGGCGCGTCCCCTGCGCGGGCGTGTGCTCGGCCAGCCGCGCGCGCTTGGGCCGCGGCGGCGCGAGCTGCGCCATCGCGCGCAGGCGCGGGAAGCGCCCGAGCCAGCGCGCGGTCGGCGCGGTGAGCGGCGCGAAGGGCGCGATCCACTTCATGCGCTCGGGGTGCGGGAAGAGGGCGAAGATCGCGTGGCGCTGCAGGCGCTCGAGGCGCGGGCGCGCCCAGAGGCGCTCGACCTGCTGGCGGGTGTCCTCGATCAGCTTGTCGTACTGCACGCCCGAGGGGCAGGCGGTCACGCACGCCATGCAGCCGAGGCAGTTGTCCCACGCCTGGACCTGGGCGGGCGCGAGCTCGGGCTCCTCGTGGCCGGCGCGCATGAGCAGGATGCGCCCGCGCGGCGAGTCCATCTCCTCGCCCCAGAGCACGTACGTCGGGCACGTGGGCAGGCAGAAGCCGCAGTGCACGCAGTCCTCGATGAGCTCGGGCGGAGGCGGGCGGACGTCGTCGAAGGCGGTCGGCTGGGCGGCGGCCAAGGGTCAGATCCCTCCCACGAAGAGGCCGGGGTTGCAGACGTTGCGCGGGTCGAAGCGCGCCTTGACCGCGCGCATGAGCTCGAGCGGGGCCGATTCGCCATCCCACGGGTCGATCGCGGCGCGCACCTCGGCCGGCGCGTCGAGCAGGACGCACGGCGCCGGAGCCAGGGCGGCGCGCAGGCGCCGGACCGCCTCGGCGTCCGGCTCGAGGCCGACCCAGGCGAGGCCGAGCGCGGCGCGCGCGACGATGCGGCCGCCGAGCTCGCGCGCCGCGGCGAGGACCGCGCCGAGCCCCCGCTGCGTGGCCGAGACGCGCACGACGCAGGCCCCCCGCTGGCCGTCGCGCTGGGCCGCCCACAGCGCGTCGTCGTCCTCGACGACCTCCCCGTCGAGCTCCCCGACCGCGGCGAGCGCGGCGCGCGCCCGGCTCGGCCCGGACGGTCCCGCGAGGCGGGCGAGCACGGCGCCGGCGCCGTCGGCCCAGGCGAGGTCGAGCGCATCGGGCTCGAGCGGCAGGTGCGCGAGCGCGCCCGCCGCGCGCACGAGCGCCTCGGGATCGTCGCTGCGGAGCACCGCGGTGAGCTGCTCGGCCGGGCGCGGGTGCAGGCGCACGCTGACCTCGCAGATGACGCCGAGCGTCCCGAAGGCGCCGGCCGAGAGCTTGGCGAGGTCGTAGCCGGCGACGTTCTTGATGACCTTCGAGCCCGCGCGCGCGACGCTGCCGTCGGGCAGCGCGAGCTGGACGCCGAGGACGAGGTCGCGGGGGGCGCCGTAGCGCTGGCGCAGTGGCCCGGAGTCGCCGGTGGCGATGACGCCGCCGATCGTCGCGTCGGGCCCGGGCGGATCGAGCGCGAGCCTCTGGCCCGCCTGTGCGAACCGCTCCTGGGCGGCGGCGAGCGGCACGCCGGCCTGGAGGATCGCCGTGAGGTCGCCCTCGTTGTGCTCGAGGATCGCGTCGAGCGGCTCGGTCGAGAGCTCGCCGGCGACGTCGATCGGCCGGCCCCAGCCGAGCTTCGTCGCGCCGCCGCGAATCCGGACCGGCCCGCCGTCGCGCAGCGCGATCGCGACCGCCTCGGCCGTCTCCGGCGCGGTCGCCGCCATCAGAACCGCTCGGCGACGCCCGCCGCCTCGAGCGGGTGCTCGCGGTACGGGCCGGGCACCTCGCCGCACAGCCGCGGCGTCGGCATCACCTTGCCGGGATTGGCGAGGCCGCCGGGGTCGAAGGCGCACCGCAGCTTCTGGAACGCCTCGAGGTCCTGCTCGGCGAACATCTTCGGCATGTGCTTGCGCTTGTCGACGCCGACCCCGTGCTCGCCTGTGATCGAGCCGCCGGCCTCCAGGCAGACGTCGAGGATGCGCCCGGACAGCTCCTCGGCCCGGGCCGCCTGCCCCTCGACCCGCCCGTCGTAGCAGACCAGCGGGTGCAGGTTGCCGTCCCCGGCGTGGAAGACGTTGGCCACGATCAGCCCGTACTCCTCGCCGAGCTGCTCGATCCGGGCCAGCACCTCGGGCAGCTTCGTGCGCGG
>DATNGY010000216.1:0-8655 GCA_035605735.1 Solirubrobacteraceae bacterium | reverse complement strand
CGTCGTCGGTCTCCTCGGTCTTGTAGCGCAGCACGAGGCCGTCGACGGTCAGCTCGTCGGAGATGGCCATGACGGTCGCGCGGATGCGCGGGTCCTCGGGCGGCAGGAACCGGACGAGCGGCAGCAGCAGCAGCGAGGCATCCAGCGCGGTGGTCTCGTAGTGCTGCACGAAGACGCCGCGCTCGTCGACGCCGTGCTCGAGCACGTCGGCGTGGATCTCGTCCGCGGCGGCCTGCCAGCGCTCGGCCTGCTCGTGCTCGTCGCGCATGCGCGCCAGGCGGGCGCCGCGGTCGCACGCGACCCAGCACATGACCTTCGACGAGGTGAAGTGGCACGGCTCGCCGCGCACCTCCCAGATCCCGCGGTCGGCCTCGCGCCAGTGGCGCAGCGCGTCCTCGACGAGCTTCGTCAGCAGCTGCCACGTCGACTCGGCGAGGCCGTCGCGAGAGCGTGTGTGCAGGTAGACGGAGTCGAGCATCGCGCCCCAGACGTCGTGCTGCTTCTGGGCGTAGGCGGCATTGCCGACGCGCACGGGCTGCGCGTGCTCGTATCCGTCGAGGTGCAGCAGCATCTCCTCGGTGAGCTCCTTCTCGCCGCCGACCCCGTACATCACCTGCAGCTCGTCGTCGCCCTGGGCGACCTCGCGCATGAAGTAGAAGAAGTCGTTGGCCTCGTCGTCGAAGCCGAGCGTGTAGAGGCCCCAGAGCATGAACGTCGAGTCGCGCACCCACGAGAAGCGGTAGTCCCAGTTGCGCTCGCCGTGGGGCGTCTCCGGCAGCGAGGTGGTCGCCGCGGCGATCATCGCGCCGGTCGGCGCGTACGTCAGGCCCTTGAGCGTCAGCGCGCTGCGCTGCAGGTAGATTCGCCATGGGTGGTCGGGGAAGTCGCCGTGGCTGAGCCACTCGTGCCAGGCGTCGGCGGTGTACACGAGGCGGTGGTAGGCCTCGTCGTAGGTCAGCGGCGGCGCGTGCTCGCTCCATGAGAGCGCGATGAAACCGGTGTCGCCGTCGCGCAGCGTCGTGCGGGCCCGGGCGCGGCCGCCCTCGAAGCCGATGCGCAGGTCGGTGGTCAGGTGCAGCGCGACGTCCTCGCTGTCGGCCCGGGCGACCGCGGAGCCGTAGCCCGGGCCGTCGTACTCCCAGCGCACCCCCTTGCGCCCGTAGTCGAGGCGCGGCTCGCACTCCATGTCCATGTCGACGCGGCCATTGACGCAGCGCAGCGTGCGCAAAAGCACGTGGTCGGCGTCGGTGTCGGTCGGCGCGCGCCGGTGGGTGTGTGAGCGCTCGCGCTCGTGGTGCCACGGGCCGATGAGCAGGACGTCGCGGACGATGATCCAGCCCGTACGCGTCCCCCAGGTCGTCTCCATGACCATCGTGCCCGGGACGTAGCGGCGCCCGGCGGGCACGCTCGTGTCGACGGGGGAGAGCCGGAACGAGCCCGCGTCGCGGTCGAGCATCGCCCCGAAGATCGAGGGCCCGTCCATCCGCGGCAGGCACATCCACTCCACGTTGCCGCTCGGCGCGACGAGCGCGCACGTCTCGCAGTCGGACAGGAACGCGTAGTCGGCGATGGGCGGGAACGGGCTCCCTCCGAGCGGGACGTCGCCGGTCAGCTCTCGCACGGGCGAACCCTACCCCCGGAGGCGGATTCAGGGCCTGATGACGACGACGCGCCCGCTCGGACGCGCTCGCGGCTCAGCCCGGGAGCCGCCGCGGGATCGTGTGGACGCCGCGGCGGCGCCCGACCACGCCGACCGTGCGCGACCACGACGCGCGCAGCTCGCCGGCCGGCGCCTCGCCGCGGCGCAGCGCGCGGCCGACGGGGAGGACCGTGTAGTCGGGATGCCGGACCCACGTCGGGACGTACTCGATGCTCCGCACGCGGGCGCGCGAGCCGCGCACGCGCAGGTGCAGGAGGACGAGGATCCCGTCCTGGCTGCCGACCGCGCAGCACGCAGGGGTCTGGTTGGAGAGGAGGTTCCCCTCGCCGAACACGACCCAGCGCCCGCGTACGCGCCGGATCGGCTGCACGACGTGGACGTGCTGGCCGACGATCGCGGTGATCGCACGCGAGCGGGCCAGGCGCCGGGCGAGCGCGAGCTGCGCCGCGTCCGGCGCGTGCCGGTACTCGGTGCCCCAGTGCAGGTTGACGAGCACGACCTGGGCGCCCGCGCGGCGGGCGCGCCGGGCGTCGCGGAGGATCTTGTCCGCGCGCGCGAGGTTCAGCGACCATGGGTGGGGCGGCGCGATGCCATTCGTGATCGCGGTGTACGCGAGGTAGGCGACCTTCACGCCGTGGGCGCGCAGCATGAGGATCCGCCGGTGCGCGCGCGGCGAGGCGAACGAGCCCGTGTGGCGCACCCCTGCGCGGTTCAGGGCGCGCACGGTCGCGTCGATGCCCTGCTGGCCGCCGTCGAGGCTGTGGTTGGAGGCGGTGTCGCAGGCGTCCCAGCCCGTCTTGCGGATCGCGCGGGCGAGCGCGGCGGGCGTATTGAAGACCGGGTAGCCGCGCGGCGGCGCGTCGGACATCGGCGTCTCGACGTGGCAGAGGGCGAGGTCGGCGCCGCGCACCCAGGGGCGGATCTCCCGCAGCATCGGCGCGAAGTCATAGCCGCGCCCCCCGGCGAGGCTGCGCGCGCGCAGCCAGACCGGCGAGTGGATGAGGAGGTCGCCGTTGACCTCGATGGTCAGGTCGACGGGTGGCTTCGGCGCGGGCGGTGTCGCCGTCGTCGTCGGGGCGGGCGGGGCCGGCTGGTCGCGGGCCTCGTGGCCGGAGCACCCGGTGAGGGCGGCGAGGGAGGGGAGGGCGAGCGCGAGCGCGAGGCGGCGCACCGGCGCAGCCTAGACAGGGGCGCGGTCGCTTCGCGGCGCGGTCGGCCGAGCGGCGTCACGGCCGTCGCGCCGGTCCGCCTTCGCCCGCTCGCGCAGGCGGCGCATCTTCTCCCGGCTGCCGCAGGTCTGCATGGAGCACCAGCGCCGCCGGCCGCTCGTGTCGAGGAACAACCAGCCGCAGTTGCGCCCCGGGCAGCGGCGCAACCGGGCCAGCGCCGCGGCGTCGGCCAGCAGCGCGACGGCGTCCACGGCCGCCTCGAAGCGCACGAGCCGCGGATCGCGTGAAGCCCACGAGAGCTGCCAGCCGCCGTCCCCTCGCGCGAGGACGGCCTCGGTGGCGGCCCGCGCGTGGTGGCGGGCGAGCGTCGTGAGGTCCTCGGGGTCGGGGCGCTCGCCGTCGGCGACGGCGGAGAGAATCGCGTGGACGGCCGCGCGCAGCTCGTGCGCCTTGCGCAGCTCGCCGGCGCCGGGATTCCGGGCTCCGGCGCCGGCAACGAGCCCGACGCGCCGTCCCCAGCGGGTGAGCCAGGGCGGGTCGCGAAGCGCGTCGAGCTCCGCGCCGAGGGGCTCGCCGGACGGCGACCAGTCGACGCTGTTGACGAAGTCCAGGCAGAGGCGGCCGCCGAGGAGTCGGATCGTCTCCGGTGTCACTTGATCGATCACGGGTTACCTCATGAAAAGTATATGAGGTAACGTGACGCAGGTGAGCACGACGACGAGCACGCTCCGCCAAGGCGTGCGGGCCGGCCTGCCGCTCGTGGCGCCGACGTTCGCACTCGGCGCGTCCTTCGGCGTGCTCGCCGAGCCCGTCATGGGCGCGGCGGCGCCGATCGTCATGTCGCTCGTCGTCTTCGCCGGTGGGGCGCAGTTCGCCGCGCTCAGCGTGCTCGCGGCCGGCGGGGTGGCGGGCTCGGCCATCGCCGCCGGGCTGCTCATGAACACGCGCTTCCTGCCGATGGGCTTCGCGGTGGCGCCCGCCCTCTCGGGGCCGCCGATCGCCCGCGCCGCGCAGGGGCAGGCGCTCGTCGACGCGTCGTTCGCGCTCGCGAACCGCGGCGACGGCAGCTTCGACCGCGGCGTGCTCCTCGGCGCCACGCTGCCGCAGCTGGTCGCGTGGACGACGGGCACGGTCGCGGGCGTCGTCGGCGGAGGCTTGCTCGGCGACCCGCAGGCGCTCGGGCTCGACGCGATCTTCCCGGCCTTCTACGCGCTGCTGCTGCTCGAGGAGATCCGCGGCCGCCGGGCGGCGGCCGCGGCCGTCCTCGGCGGCGCGATCGTGCTGGCGCTCATGCCCTTCGCTCCGGCCGGCGTGCCGGTGCTCGCCGCGACGGCCGCCGCGCTGATCGGGCTCACCCGACCGTGACCGGCATCTGGCTCGTGGTCGCCGTGCTCTGCGCCGGGACGGTGGCGATCAAGGCCGTCGGCCCGCTCGCGCTCGGCGGCCGGCGGCCGTCGGAGCGAGCGCTCGGCGTCATCGCGCTCGTGGCTCCCGCGCTCCTCGCCGGCCTGATCGTCTATGAGACGTTCATCGGCGACGGCGGCGGCGTGCGCGTCGACGCCCGGGTCGTCGGCCTCGCGGCGGCGCTCGCGGCCGCCGCCGCTCGGCTGCCGATGCTCGCGGTCCTGCTCGCCGCCGCGGCGGCGACCGCGCTGGTGCGCGCGGTCGCCTGACCCGCGGCGCTAGCCCCCTAGCCCTGGATGACGATGTTGTCGCCGGGGCCGCCGTCGAGGGTGTCCAGGCCCGGGCCGGCCGGCCGCGATGGCCGCGGGCACGAGCCGCGGCCGCGGGCGGGGCGCGGGGCGCGGGGGCGACGGTAGGTCGGACGGGAACATCGTTTCTCCTTCAAGGTCGGGCGTGTCCCTGCGAAGACGCCTCGCGAACGGCGATCCTTTCCGGCTCATATAGCCATCTGGTAATATGTGCTGGATGACGGCGTACGCCGCGCTCGCGGAGCCCCACCGCCGGCAGATCCTCGATCTGCTGCGCGACGGCGAGCGCCAGGCCGGCGAGCTCGTCGACCGCCTCGAGCTGAGCCAGCCCGGCGTCTCCAAGCACCTCAGGGTGCTGCGCGAGGCCGGGCTCGTCGCCGTCCGCGCCGACGGGCGCCGGCGCCTCTACGCGCTCCGGACGCAGCCGCTGGCCGAGGTCGACGCCTGGCTCGAGCCCTACCGCGCCTACTGGTCCAACCGCCTCGACGCGCTCGAACGACACCTGGAGGAGCACCCGTGAACACCACCGGAACGCTTCAGACGATCGACGGCCGCCCCGCGCTGCGCTTCGAGCGCCGCCTACCCCATCCGGTCGAGCGCGTGTGGCGCGCGGTCAGCGAGCCCGCCGAGCTCGCGCGCTGGTTCGTCGCGCCGGTCCACTGGACGCCGGCGGCCGGGGAGACGTTCGAGGCGATGGGGGAGTCCGGCGCGATCACCGAGCTCGACCCGCCGCGCGCGCTTGAGTGGACGTGGGGCGACGAGCTCTTCCGCTTCGAGCTGCGGCCCGACGGCGACGGCTGCCTGCTCGCCTTCACCCACGTCCTCCACGACCGCGCCCTCGGCGCCCAGCACGCGGCCGGCTGGGACTCCTAACTCGACCGCCTCGACGCCGTCCTCGCCGGAGGCGAGCTGTCCGAGCACGCCGCCCACGTGCTCGAGGCCGCGCGCCACGAGCGCTACGCCGAGCGCTTCGGCCTCGATCCCGAGCGGGGCCGGCGCGCGCTCGCGGCGATGCCGGGCGGTGGCGGCCTGCGGCTCGAGGACGGTCCCGTGCTGCGCTTCGAGCGCCGGCTCGACCATCCGGTCGAGCGCGTCTGGCGCGCGCTGACCGAGCCCGCCGAGCTGGGCCAGTGGTTTCCGGCGGATGCGCCGCTCGAGGTGACGGCGAGCGAGCGTCCGCGGCTGCTCGAGGGTCGCTGGTTCGGCGACCTCCTGCGCTTCGAGCTGCGCCCGGACGGCGACGGCTGCCTGCTCGTCTTCACGCACGCGTTCGCCGACCGCGACACGGCGGCCCGGACCGCCGCGGGCTGGGACCGCTGCTTCGCGCGCCTCGACGCGCTGCTCGACGGCCGCCCCATGGACGAGGCCGTTGCGCTCGAGGCCTGGCCCGAGGTCCACGAGCGCTACGCGGAGGGCTTCGAGGTCGACCCCGAGCTCGGCCGCCGCGCGTACGCGGAGCACCCGCTCACGTGACGCCGACGCGCGCGTCGGCGAGCACGGCCTGCGCGGCGTTGCGGCCGTTGAGCGCGATCACGCTGCCGGCGGGGTGCGTCGCGGCCCCGCAGAGATAGAGGCCGTCCACCGGCGTGCGCGGCGTCAGCCGGTGCTCCCACATCTGGTCCGGCGTGACCTCGCCCTGGAAGATGTTGCCGCCGGTGAGGCCGACACGCTCCTCGATGTCGGGCGGCCCGAGCACCTCGTGGTGGACGACGAGCTCGCCGAACCCGGGCGCGAAGGACTCGATCAGCGCGACGAACTGGTCCGCGATCTCCTCGCGGCGCCCGTCCCAGTCGCCCTCGGCGAGCCGGTACGGCGCGTACTGGCCGAAGACGCTGAGGAGGTGGTGGCCCGCCGGCGCCGGCGTCGGGTCGTAGGCCGTCTGCATGTAGATCTCGCCGAAGCCGACCGATGGCTCGCCGCGCTTGCACGCCTCGGCCGCGGCCTGCGCCGCCTCGAGGCCATACGTCACGTCGATCGTGGCCTGCGCGACCTGGCGCTCGCCGCGCGCCGCGGTCCACACGGGCAGCCCGCCGAGCACCGCGTTGTACTTCACGACGGGGCTGCGGACCTTCCAGGCCTCGAGCCGCGCGCGGTAGCCACTCGGGACGTCCTGGCCGTCGAGCAGGCGCAGCGTGACCTTCGGATCGGCGTTGGCGACGACCGTGCGAGCGCGGATCCGAGTGCCGTCCTCGAGCACGACGCCCTCGCCGGGGACGATCCGCGCGACGGGCACGCCGGTCGCGAGTCGGGCGCCGTGCTCGCGCGCGGCGTCGGCGATCGCGAAGCTCACCATCCCCATGCCGCCCTTGACGTAACCCCAGACTGGGCCCTCGCCCTCGAGGTCGCCCTGGTAGTGCATGAGCTTGATCGAGGCGGTGCCGGGATCCTTCGGGCCGTCCCACGAGGCGATGACGCCCTGGCCGAAGAGCGCGTCCTTGAGGCGCTGGTCGTCGACGAAGTCGTCGAGGACGTCGGCGATCGAGGCCTCGAAGACGATGTCGAGCATCGCCCGCTCGCCGTGGAGGAGCTCCTCGATCTCCGCGCGCGTCGGCGACTCTCCGATCCACGTGTCGCGCGGGCCCGTGCGCAGGCGCCGGCGGATCTCGTCGAAGATCTCCTCGTAGGCCCAGTAGCCCGCGATGTCCTTCGGCGCGAGTCCGAGCCCCTCCAGGCCGGCCTGCGTCCTCGCGTCGTCCATCCACTGCGCGAAGGCGGTGCCGTCGGCGAACGGCACCCACAGCTGGGGGTCGGCGACGTAGCACTCGTACCCGCGCCGGCGCAGCTCGAGCTCGCGGATCACCACGTCGTCGAGGAGCCCGACGACGTAAGCGCACGGGCTCATCACGAAGTCGCCGCCGAAGGGCCGCTCGAGCGTGCACGCGCCGCCGAGCCGAGCGCGCGCCTCGAGCACGAGCACGCTCTGCCCCGCGCGCGCGAGGTAGGCGGCCGCGGTCAGGCCGTTGTGGCCGCCGCCGACGACGACGACGTCCCAGTCACGGGCCGCGAGCTCCGGGAGCGGCGCGGGCAGGCCGACCTCGCCCAGACGGGCAGCGATCGCGTTCATCGTGGGGCTCCTGTGGTCGTGGTCAGGGGCACGGGCGCGGCGACGGGCGCCGCGGCCACCGCGTCGACGGCGACCGCGCCTCCGGCGCCGACGACGACGGGGTTGAGCTCGAGCAGCGCGAGCTCGTGCTCGAGGAGCAGCGCGCCCGCGCGCGCGGCGAGCCGGGCGGCGGCGCCCACGTCGAGCGCGGGCGCGCCGCGCGCGCCCGTGAGCAGCGGCGCGCCGCGCAGCGCGCGCAGCGCGGCCTCGACGTCCTCGGCGCTCGCGGGCAGCGGCAGCACCGCGACGTCGGCGAGGACCTCGGTCCAGATCCCACCGAGGCCGACGACGAGCGCGGGCACGACGCCGTCCGCGCGCGCGGCGACGAGGAGCTCGACGCCGGGCGGAGCCATCCGCTCGACGAGCACGGCCGCGCTAGCGCCGCCGTCGAGGGCCGCCACGCGCGCGTAGGCCGCGCGCGCTGCCGCGGGCGTGGCGACGTCGAGCGCGAGCGCCCCGAGCTCGCTCTTGTGGCGCAGGCCCGCGCACGAGAGCTTCACGGCGACCGGGCCGCCGAGCTCCGCCTGCGCGGCGGCGGCGGCGTCGGCGTCGGCGACGAGGCGCCCCTCGGGAACCGGCAGGCCGCTCGCGCTCAGGAGCGCCTTCGTCTCGTGCTCGGCGCGCCAGGCCAGCGCGGGCGCCCGTCGCGCCGGGCGGGCGGCCGCGGCGGCGGCCGCGAGTGCCGCCAGCCGCACGGGGTCGGCCCCCGGGGCTCGGAGGGCGGCGACGACGCGCAGGCCCGTGCGCAGGCCCGCGACCGCCGCGAGCCCGGCGCCGGCGACCGTCCGCGCGCTCGAGGCGACGCTCCCCGCGGCCGCCTCGATCGGAAACCCGCTCGACTACACCGCGCTGCTGTGGGACGAGCCCGACCGGCTGCGCGAGGTCATGCGCGCGCTCGCCGCCGACCCACGGATCGAGCGCCTGCTCGTCCTCTACGACGAGCCCGACGCGCTCGACGGCGCCGCGGCCGCCACGTGGGCCGCCGTGCTCGACGCCGTCGTCCGCGGCGCC
>DATNGY010000215.1:0-3339 GCA_035605735.1 Solirubrobacteraceae bacterium | reverse complement strand
CGTGGTCGTCACCTCGCGTACGGCCGAGCGCGCGCAGGCGACGGCGGCAGCGATCGAGGAGCAGGGCGGGACCGCGCTCGGCGTGGCGGCCGAGCTGACCGACGCCGACGCCCCCGCCGCCCTCGTGGCGCGCACGCTGGAGGCCTTCGGGCGCCTCGACGCGCTCGTCAACAACGCCGGCGCCGGACAGGTCGCCGACTCCGAGACGCTCGCGCTCGCCGACTGGCAGCGGATCATCGACCTCGACCTCAGCGCGCCCTTCCGTTGCGCGCAGGCGGCCGCCGAGCCGATGCTCGCGGCCGGCCGCGGCGTCATCGTCAACGTCTCCTCGCTCACCGGCCACCTCGGGCTCCCGCGGCGCGCCGCGTACGGCGCGGCCAAGCACGGCGTGGAGGGCCTGACCAAGACGCTCGCCGTCGAATGGGCGCGGCGCGGGGTGCGGGTGGTGAGCGTCGCTCCCGCCTACGTGGAAACAGAGCTCCTGGCCGGGACCTCGAAGGCCGGCGGCTTCACGCTCGAGGAGGTGGCGCAGCGCACGCCGCTCGGGCGCCTGGCCGAGCCCGACGAGGTGGCCCGCGTCGTGGCCTTCCTCGTCTCCGACGACGCGTCCTACGTGACCGGATCGAGCATCCTCGTCGACGGCGGGTGGGTCGCCGACGGCGGCTGGGCGGGGATGAGCCCATCGACGACGATTGGAGCGCGATGACGGCCACACCGACCGTCGAGCTGCCCGAGCCGCTGCGCCTGCTGGCGCCCGACGGCACCCTCGCGGAGGGCCACGTGCCGGCGCTCGCGGACGAGGCGCTGCTCGACGCATGGCGGGCGATGCTGCGCTCGCGCGTGTGCGACGAGCGCTGCTTCTCGCTGCAGCGCCAGGGGCGCCTGGGGACCTTCTCGCCGGTCAACGGCGAGGAGGCGGCGGTGGTCGGCTCGGCCTGGGCCCTGGAGCCCGGGCGCGACTGGATCGTGCCCCAGTACCGCGAGCTGCCGGCGATGCTGCGCTTCGGCTATCGGCTGGCCCAGGCGATGCAGTACTACACCGGCAAGCCGGCGGGCAGCCGCATGGACGCCGAGGCCAACGTGCTGCCCTTCCAGATCTCGCTGGCCGCGCAGATCCCGCACGCCGTCGGGCTCGCGTGGGGGCTGCGCATCCAGGGCCTCGACGCCGTCGTCATGACCTACTTCGGCGACGGCGCCTCGTCGGAGGGCGATGCGCACGAAGCGCTCAACCTCGCCGGCGTGCGCCGCGCGCCGGTCGTCTTCGTGCTCAAGAACAACGGCTGGGCCATCTCCACCCCGGTGCGCAAGCAGACCGCGGCGCCGAGCTTCGCCGCGCGGGCGGCCGGCTACGGCATCGCGGGCGAGCTGGTCGACGGCAACGACCTTTTCGCGATGCACGACGCCTGCGCGCGGGCCGTCGCGCGAGCGCGCGCGGGGGAGGGGCCGACGCTCATCGAGGCCCGGACCTACCGCATGGGCCCGCACAACACATCCGACGACCCGACGCGCTACGTCGATCCCGTCGAGCTCGACGAGCATCGCGCCTTCGATCCGGTCGAGCGCGTGCGCCGCCACCTGACAGCGCGGGGACTGGTCGACGAGACCTCAGAGGAGGCGCTGGTGGCGCAGCTGCGCGCCGAGGTCGACGCGGCCTTCGCCGAGGCGCAGGACAGCGCGCCGCCCGGCGTCGAGGGGATCTTCGACCACGTCTACGCCCGGGCGCCCACGCGGCTCGACGCCCAGCGGGCGGCGGCCGAACGGCGCGCCGCCGGTCAGCGCGACGCCGCCACCGCGCGGGAGCACCGCTGATGGCCGAGATGACCATGATCGAGGCGATCCGCTCGACCCTCGGCGCCGCGCTGGAGGCCGACGAGCGCGTGATCGTCCTCGGACAGGACGTCGGCGTCAACGGCGGGGTCTTCCGCGCCACGGAGGGCCTGCAGGAGCGCTTCGGCGCCGAGCGCGTGGTCGACATGCCGCTGGCCGAGGCGGTCATCGTCGGGTCCGCCGTCGGCCTGGCCTGCAGCGGGATGATCCCGATCCCCGAGCTGCAGTTCCTGGGCTTCGGCAGCCAGGCCTTCCACCAGATCGAGGGCCAGGTCGCGCGCTACGCCTACCGCTCGCAGGGCTCCTACCCGATGCCGATGGTCATCCGCGCGCCGTGGGGCGGCAACGTGCGCACCCCCGAGCTGCACTCCGACGCCCACGAGGCCAAGTACGCCAACGCGCCGGGCCTGAAGGTCGTCATGCCGGCCACCGCGCGCGACGCCAAGGGGATGCTGGCCGAGGCGATCCGCGACCCCGACCCGGTGCTCTTCTGCGAGCCGCTGCGCGGCTACCGGCTGATCAAGGACGACGTGCCCGAGGAGGACTACACCGTCCCGCTGGGCAAGGCGCGCGTCGTGCGCGAGGGGTCGGACCTCGTCATCGTCGCCTACAGCGCCGCGGTCGTCATCGCCGAGCGCGCGGCCGACCGCGCCGCGGAGGAGGGCTACTCGGTCGGCGTGCTCGACCTGCGCAGCCTCGTGCCGCTCGACGTCGAGGCGCTGCGCGAGGCGGTCGCCGCGTGCGGGCGCGCGGTCGTCCTGCACGAGGGCTCGCTCACCGCCGGCTTCGGCGGCGAGCTGGTGGCGACGATCCAGGAGGAGGCCTTCTGGTCGTTGCAGGCGCCGATCGGGCGCGTCGCCGCCCCCGACGCGCCCTACCCGCGGGTCACGATCGAGGAGCTCTACGTGCCCTCGGTGCAACGCGTGCTCGACGCCGTCCGCGCGGCGATGGAGGCTTGAGCGATGCCCATCGAGTTCCGCCTGCCCGACGTCGGCGAGGGGATCGCGACGGCGGAGATCACCGCCTGGCAGGTGTCCGAGGGCGACCGCGTGAGCGAGCACCAGGACCTCGTCGAGATCCAGACCGACAAGGCCACCGTCGTCATCCCGTGCCCGGCCGACGGCGTCATCACGCGCCTGTGCGGCGAGCCCGGCGACACGCTCGACGTGGGCTCGGTGCTGGCCGTCATCGAGGCCGACGGCGCGGCCGCCAACGGCGGCTCCGCCGCGCAGTCCGCGCCGGCGCCGGCGCCGGCGCCGGCGCCGGTGCCGCGCGCGCGGGGCGCCGATGCGGGGGCCGGGGCCGCGGTGCCGCGCGCCGGCGTACCACTCGCCGCGCCGACGAGCCGCAGGCTCGCACGTGAGCTCGGCGTCGCGCTCGACGAGGTGGCGGGTAGCGGCCCGCACGGGCGCATCCTGCGCGAGGACGTCGAGCGCGCCGCCGCGGACGTCGGCGCGCCGGGGGAGGCCCCGCCGGCCGGCGCCTCGCCGCCCGGGGCGCTCGCGCCCGCCG
>DATNGY010000214.1:0-3648 GCA_035605735.1 Solirubrobacteraceae bacterium | reverse complement strand
GCTGGGGCGTCGCGTCGGCCTTGGCCTTCGCCTCGGCCTTGGCCTTCGCCTTCGCCTCGGCCGTGGCCTTCGCGGCGGCGTCGCGCTTGGCCTTCGCCTTGCGCTTGGCCTCGGCCGTGCGCTTGTCCGCCTCGCGCTTGGCCTTCGCCTTGCGCTTGGTCTCCGCCTTGGCCTTGGCCTTGGCCCTGGCGTCGGTCTCGGTCTTCGCCTTCGCGGCGTCGCGCGCCTTGGCCTTGCGCTTCGCGTCGGCGACCGCCTTCGCCTTCGCGGCGTCGCGCTCGCGGCGTCGCCGCGCCGCGGCGGCGGCCTGCTCGAGCGCGGACGTGGCCGTGGACGAAGTCTGGTCCTTGGCTGGAGGGTTGCCCGTCTTGGTCGGCGCCGGCGTCGTCCCGTTCGCCGCCTTGCCGTCGGCCGGCGCCTGCGGCGACGGCGTCGGAGCGGGCGCCGGCGCGGGCTGGCCCTGGGCGGGCGGCTGGGGTGCCGGGTTGGCCTTCGCCGTGACGTCCTGAACGGAGGCGATCGGCTGCGTGACCCCCGGGATCTTGATCTGGTCGAGAGGCGTGCCGGGCGGGACGTCGACGGTGACCGTCAGCTGCTGACCGCCCACGAGCGTGACGAGCAGAGTGCGCGGATCGGCCGACGCCGGCACGACCGAGCCACCGAGGGTCGCGGCGAACGTCCCGGCGGCGATCAGGCCGATGAGCAGCTTGCGCTTCATCTTGCTGGGGCGCGGGCTCCTCCCGCCTGTGCGCGACCCGCGAGCAGCCTCGAGCGGAGCCACCCTAGCATGGGCCGCCTCCGTCTCGCGCCCCCCGATCGTCTCGGGGCGCCTCCTCTTTCCGCGCGCGCGAGAGCACAATCATCGTCGACCTCAGGTTGAGACTCGGGGCGGGGCGGTGTGAGGCCGGCCGGCTCCGATACGGTTGCCGCCATGTCCGACGACACCTCCGGCGGGCTCCGGGACCGCCTCGCGAAGTCGGGCGAGGACACGCTCGGCAAGCTCGCTCAGGATCTCCTCGAGAACCCCCTCGTCACCGGGGCGATCGCTCGCGCGTTCGAGGCGCGCGAGAAGGCCGCCCAGGCGCAGGAGGTGGCGATGGGCGCGCTGAACCTCCCCTCGGCCGCCGACGTCGAGCGGCTGACCCGCCGCGTGCGCTCGCTCTCGCAGCGTCTGGAGGGCATCGAAGACGGCGTCGACCGCCTCGACGAGCGGCTCGCCGGCCTCCAGGGCTCGGCCGGGCTCGACGCCCGGCTCGCCGCGATCGAGGCTCAGCTCGCCGAGATCCGCAAGGCGCTGCCGACCTCGTCGCAGCGCAGCCGCCAGACGAGCCGCCGCAAGACGGCAGCTAGCTGAGCGCCGCGAGCGCCGCCCGGCCGAGCCGCTCGGCCGTCTCCAAGAGCGCGGGGTCGTCGGGCGCGCGCGGGGCGCCGTCGAGCGCCACGAGCGCGGCCGCGGCCACGCCCGCCCGGCGCCCGGCGGCGAGCACGGCCGCGCTCTCGAGATCGAATGCGACGGCGCCGGCGCGCGCCCACGCGGGGTCGGCGGCGGGCAGGTCGGCCGACGCCACGAGCCCCGCCGGCGCCGCGGCGCCCAGCGCGGCGGCCAGCGCGGCGTCCGGCTCGACGCGCGCGCCGGCGCCGAGCGCGCGGCTGGCGCCGTCGGCGCAGAGGGCGGCCGACACGGCCACGAGCGAGCTCGCGGCGGCGCCGCCGCCCAGCGCCCACGCCCGGCCGACGCGGACCGCCCGGCGCAGCCCGAGCGCGGCGAGCTCGGCGACGACGACCGCGGCCGACGGCCCCCCGACGCCCGTGCTCTGGACCGATAGCGGCGCGCCGTCGTGCGCGACGCCGGTATAGCCCCACAGCCCGCGTTGGTGGTTGAACATCCGCGGCGCGTCGTCGAAGAGCGCGCAGGCGAGCGCAAGCGCCTGGCCGGGATCGTCGGGCAGCAGCGCGCGCTCGGCGAGCTCCGCGGTCGGATGCAGGTGCGCCACGTGCGGCGAGGATAGACTCGGCAGCGCCATGGCCAAGAAAAAGAACAGCTCCAAGGCCGACAAGCAGAACCGCGGCGACAGCGTCCGCGCGGCGGCTGCGCAGGCCATCGAGGCGACCGCGGGACAGGCGGCCGCGTCGCGTGACCGCGCCCAGCAGCTCGCCGACGACCTCGCCCAAGCGGCCAACAAGGTGCGCGAGGCCCTCGAGGACCTGCGCCCGTCGACGAGCGAGGAGGTGCGGGCGCTGCGCGAGCAGGTGGGTGGGCTCGAGGCCCGCGTCGTCGAGCTCGAGCGCAAGCGGACGACCACGACCCGCCGCCGAACGACGTCGGCGGCCAAGAGCGCGGCGACCAAGCGCACGCCGGCCAAGCGCGCCGGTTCCTGACGAGCGCCACGCTCATGGCCTCCGAGTTCGCCTCGCCGAAGGAGTACCGCGAGGTGCAGGACCGCATCTTCGAGCTCATGGACGCCGACCCGGAGATGGGGCCGAAGCTGCGGGCGGCCGACGTGCCGCAGCGCTTCGAGATCACCGATCTCGACCTCGTCGTCAACGTGCGCGCGGCGCGGGAGGGTGAGGACGGCAACCTGTTCTGGGAGTGGACCGACGACGTCGACTGGGAGCCGAAGGTCCGGATGGCGATGTCCTCGGAGACCGCGAACCGCTACTGGCAAGGCAAGGAGAACGTCGCGATCGCGATCGCGCGCCGGCGGCTGAAGATCTCCGGCGACGCGAAGGCGGCGCTTGCGCTGGTCCCGGTCGTCAAGCCCATCCACGAGCGCTGGCGGGAGATCGTGGCGGCCGAGTACCCGCACCTGAAGGTTTGAGCCGCAACGGTTGACGTTGACAGGCATCGGGCGCCGCGCGTATGACTTCGGCACCGAACCAGGCACAAGGCCGACGAGTGGGTGGCTCGCCACCCGCAAGGCGCCGCCCTCGGGACGCGCGCCGACGGCCAACGTCGCGGGACGTTAAGCCCGCGAGCGGCGGGAGCCTCGCAAGAGGCCCCGCCGCTAATTTTGTGGGGACGCCGTGCGCGCCGGGGTGACGCTGGCTGAGGCGGCGCGCCGCGTCGGGGTCGCGCCCGCGACGCTGCGCCGCTGGTCGCGCGACGGGCTCGTGCCGGCGCCCGCGAACGGGTTCTGGCCGCCGGCCGCCGTCGCCCACGCGCGGATGGTCGCGCGCCTGCGCGACCGCGGCCGCACGCCGGCCGAGATCCGCGACGCGACCGCCTCGGGGCGCCTCGCCGTCGGCTACCTCGACGACCTGCTGCCACCCGTCGACGCCGAGGGGCACGTCGGCCTCGAGGAGGCCGCGCGACGGACGGGCCTCAAGCCGGCGCTCATCGCCCGGCTGTACCTGGCCCTCGGCTTCAGCACGGAGACGCTCGAGCGCATCTCCGAGAGCGACCTCGTGCTCCTCGACTACGTGGCGGCGATCCTCGACGCGGGGCTGCCCCTCGAGGCGCTCCAGCAGCTCGCGCGCGTCTACGGTCAGGCGCTCGCGCAGGTGGCCGACGCCGAGGTGCGCCTCGTCCACCTCCACGTCCACGAGCCCCTGCTGCGCGACGGCGTCCCCGGCCTCGAGGTCGCCGAGGAGCTCGAGGCACTGGCGCGGGCGCTGCTCCCGCTCGCCTCGCCGATCATGGACCACGTG
>DATNGY010000213.1:0-2675 GCA_035605735.1 Solirubrobacteraceae bacterium | reverse complement strand
TGGACGGCCGCGGGCGGGGTGCCCGAGGTCTTCACGACCGCGCACGACGCGCTCTTCACCCAGGCCGATCTGCGCATCGGCGAGCGCCTGCTCGTCACCGGCGCGGCGGGCGGCGTCGGCACTGCGGCGGTTCAGCTCGCTGCGGCGGCCGGCGCGCGCGTCATCGCGACGGTCCGCCGCGCCGAGCTGCGCGAGGCCGTGCTCGCGCTCGGGGCCGACGAGGCCGTCGACCCCGGGGCGTTCGCGGCGCACGGGCCGTTCGACGTCGTCCTCGAGCTCGTCGGGGCGCCGAACCTGCCCGGCGACGTCGAGGCGCTCGCGCCGGACGGACGCGTCGTCGTCATCGGGATCGGGGCCGGGGCGAAGGCCGAGGTCAACCTCGGCGCGCTCATGGCCAGGCGCGCGACGCTGCACAGCTCGAGCCTGCGCCCGCGGCCGCTCGAGGCCAAGGCCGCCACCGCGCGCGCGATGGAGCGTCACGTGCTCGGGCTCTTCGAGCGCGGCGCCGTCCGCGTGCCCGTCGCGGCCGGATACCCGCTCGAGCGGGCCGCCGATGCCTACGAGCGCTTCCGCGCCGGCGGCAAGCTCGGAAAGGTCATCCTCGAGGTCGCGCCGTGAACGCCGTCGAGCGGCTCTGGCGCGCGATCGCCGCTCGCGACTGGAGCGGGGCGCTCGCCCAGTTCCTCCCCCACGCCGAGGTGCTCTGGCCCCACACCGGCGAACGCATGACCGCGGCGGAGTACGTCGCGGTCAACCGCGCCTACCCCGGGGACTGGGCGATCGCCATCGACCGCGTCGTCAGCGCCGGCGAGCACGTGGCGGTCCAGCTGACGGTCACCGACGGCGACGAGACGCACCTGTGCGCGGGCTTCTATGACCTCCACCAGGCCCGCATCGCAGGCGCGATCGAGATCTGGGTCGAGCCCGGCTCCCAGGAGCCGCCGGCCTACCGTCGCTAGCGGGAAGGCCCGCTAGACGGCCTCGTCGGCGTCCTCCTGCTCCTCGGCCGGCGCGGCCTCGGCGGCGTGCACGGTGCACAGCGCGGGGCCGCCCCGATCGAGCGAGGCCTCGAGCTCGCGCGGGGTCAGGCGGGCGCCGCACTCCTCGCACGTCTCGCCGATCGTCTCGAGCGTGTGCTCCTCGAGGTCCATGCACGGCACGTTACGCCTCGGCCGCCCGATTAGTAGGGCGGCAGGTCCGCGTACCACTCGCCGAGCACCCGGAACGCCGCCCAGAACGACCGCTTCGCCGCCTCCTCGTCGAGCGACGCGTCGATGTCGGGCACGACGAGCGCCTCGCACGCCGGCGTGAATGGCTGCACGACGCCGAGGGTTGGCTCGAGCGCCCGGGCCAGCGGCACGTCGAGGTCGTTGAGCGTCGTCCGCGCATCCTCGCCCATGACGACCACGATCTTCGGCTGCACGATCGCGAGCTCCTCGGCGACGCGCGCCACGCACGCCGGGTCGGCCATCGCCGGGTCGGCGACCGGGCACTTCACGCAGACCGTCCCGTACACCGCGAGGGGGTCGATGCTCAGACGCTTCAGCGACTTCATGAGCGCGCCGCCGCTGCGCCCGTAGAAGGCCACCCCCTCCTCGACCTCGCTCGGCGCCGGCGCGTGCTTGAGCAGGAAGACGTCGGCCTGGGGATGGCCCGAGCCGAGCACCGGCATGAGGTTCCCGCGCGGGCACAGGCGACACGACTGCAACTCGCGGGTGAGCGCGTTGAGCTCGCGGATCGCGCGCTCGAGGTACTTCTCGCGGATCTCGTCGTCGGTCGCCGGCATGGGTGCCCGCAGGTTCGACGGCCCGCCTGCCGACCCCTCCGCGTGCATCAGGCCTTGCGGGTCGCGCGGCGCACGCGGCGCTCGCGGCGGCGCTCGCGCGCGGCCGCGGGCGTGGCCTTCGTCTGCAGGAACTTCAGCGCCTGCACGTAGAGCAGGCTCGAGGGCTTGGTGACGATGTCGGCCTCGCGCAGCGACTCGAGGAACTCGTCGGGGCCGTCGAAGTCGCGCATGCGGATCCGCACCGAGCCGAGCCCCTGCGGGACGTGCGCGTCGGAGCCCGCGCCGGCCGGGATCCGATACTTGGCCGCGAAGCGCGCCGCCTCCTCGTTGAACGAGCCGATCGCCACGCGCGGGTTGTACACCTCGATCGCGTCGACGTCGCCCACGATGCCGAGCAGGTGCTCGTAGTCTGGGACCGCGTGCATGCGGTCGAAGGGGTGCGGCACGTAGACCAGGCCGCCCTGACGGCGGATCTCGGCGACGGTCTCGGCGAGCGTCAGGCCGCGCGGGATCCGCTCGCTGAGGAAGAGCCCGATGACCTCGCCCTGGCTGGCGGTCTTGACCTCCTCGGCAACGATCACCTTGACCTCGTACGCGTCGGCCTTCGCCGCGGCGTCGAGCGCGCCCGAGATCTCGTTGTGGTCGGTGACCGCGATCGCCCCCAGCCCGCGGTCGCGCGCCGTCGACAGCAGCACCTCCACGGGAGTCGCGCAGTCGTGCGAGTGGTCGGTGTGCATATGCAGGTCGACGTCGATGCGCGGGCGGGCGATCACGCGGCGGCGCACCGGCCCGTCCGGCGGCGGCTCGTGGCGCCGCGCCGCCAGGCCGGCGTACACGTCCTCGAGCTCGCCCGCGAGGCGGTCGAAGCCCATCGTGGCCCGCATGTCCG
>DATNGY010000212.1:0-3947 GCA_035605735.1 Solirubrobacteraceae bacterium | reverse complement strand
CGCGCCGCCCGCCCACGGCGCCCCGGCGTCCGCGCCGGCTCAGCGCCCGCCGGTGTCGCCGGGCGCGCCCGCATCGACCGCGGCGCAGGCCGGGTCCGGCGCACCCGCGACCCCGGCCGCGGCCGCCGCGCCGCCGGGCGCTCCGCCGCGTACGGGCGGGCCGCCGGACGGCGCGGGCTCGGTCTCGGCGCCGCCCGATACGTCCTCCGCGGGCGCGGCGGCGCAGGGCGCCCCGTGGCCGCGGCCGAGCGGGCAGCAGGCCCCGGTGGCCCGACCCGCCGGCGCCGAGGGTGGAGCGCCCGCGTCCGTCGAGCCCGCGGGTACCGAGGGTGGAGCGCCCGCGTCCGCCGCGCCCGCCGGCGCCGAGGGTGGAGCGCCCGCGTCCGCCGCGCCCGCGGGTACCGAGGGAAAGGCGCCGCCCTCCGCCGCCCCCGTCGTTGCCAGGGGCGACGCGGCCCCGTCCGCGCCCGCCGCCCCACAGCACCAGGCCGCCCCGCAGGACCAGGCCGCCCCGTCCGCGGTCCCCGCCGCGGCGACCGCCGCCGCGGCCGCCGCGCGCGCGAGTCAGGGCGGCCCAGCGCGACCCGCGGCGCCGCTGCGCGCGTCGTCCCCGACGGCCTCCGTGCCGCCCAGGACGCCCGCGGGCGCCCGTCGCCCCGCCGTCGGCGCGGACGAGGCGCGAGGGCCCAACCGCCGGACGGTGCTCGGGGTCGTGGCCGCCGCGGTCGTCGGGATCGGCGTCGCGGCCCTGCTGATCACGCAGGTCTTCGACACCGGTGGCGACACGACGACGTCCACGCCGAACGCCGTGATCAGCACCCCCTCCTCGCCGGCGACCGCCGGCTCGGGCAAGGCCCGGCGCGCCACCCGGGTCGCCCACGGCACCGTCACCGTCTCGGTGCTCAACGGCACGTCGATCACGAACCTCGCGCGGTCGGCGTCCGACAAGCTCACGAAGGCCGGCTTCAAGGGCGGCGCCGTGGGCAACGACACGACGGTGAACGGCGCTCGCTCAGCGACGGCGATCTTCTTTGCCCCGGGCAGGCAGGATGCGGCCCTCGAGGTGGCGAAGACCGTCAAGGTGGGACGAGACGCCGTCCAGCCCATGTCCGCGGCGGTGCGTGCGCTCAGCGATGGCGCGCAGGTCGTCGTGAGCGTGGGCGCAGACCAAGCGCAGTAGCGCCGATGATCCACCTGGCCCGTCACGGGCGGACGGCCTTCAACGCGGAGGGTCGCTTCCAGGGGCACCTGCCCGTACCGCTCGACGCGACCGGTCGCGAGGAGGCGGCGGAGCTCGCCGAGGCCGCCGCGCGGATGCCGCTCGCCTCGCTGTGGTCCAGCCCGCTCGAGCGCGCGCGCGAGACGGCCGCGGTCGTCGCCGAGCGGACCCGCCTGCGCCCGCGCGAGGACGCCCGCTTCGCCGAGACCGACTGCGGCGACTGGACCGGCCGGTCGTTCGCGGAGGTCCGCGCCGAGGACCCGCAGGGCTTCGCGCGCTTCGAGCGCTCCGATCCGACGTTCCGCTATCCCGGCGGGGAGTCCTTCGCGGAGCAGTCCGAGCGCGTCCAGGCCGGCCTCGGGGACCTCCGCGCGCGCACGGGCGAGCTGCCCGCGCTCGTCGTCTGCCACCGCGGGGTCATCCGCCTCGCGCTGGCCGCCGCGCGCGGCGAGGCCGACGCCGGGGCGACGGAGATCCCGAACGCGATGCTGGTGACGCTGCCGTGAGCCGCGCCGCGGGCTTCGTCTTCGCGGCCTTCGCGCTCGCGACGCTCGGCGGGCTCGTCGCCGCGGGACGGCTCATCCGCGCGCCGAACGCCGTCGACGGCGCGAGAACCCCCGCGCGCGTCTCGCCGAACGCCGACGGGCGCCTCGACGTCGCGCCGGCGACGCTGCGCCTCGCGCGGCCTGACGCCGTGCGGATCAGCGTCCTCGATGCCCGCGGCGACGAGGTCCGCGTGCTCGACGCCCGCGCCGCGCTCGCCGCGGGCGCGCTCGGGCGGTTCGCGTGGGACGGACGGACGGCGTCGGGAGCGATCGCCCCCGACGGCGCCTACCGCGTGCGCGTCGTGCTGCGCCGCGAGGGCCGCAGCCTCGTCGTCGGCGCCCCGATCCGCCTGGACACCACCCCACCGCGCCCGATCGTCGACTGGATCGGGCCCTACGGCACCCGCGGGCCGGAGATCCTCCCGCTGCCCGGCGGCCGGGCCGCCGAGGTCCACCTCCGTGCGGACCGAGCGCCGGTAGTGCGCGTGTTCGCGATGGCGCCCGGCGCGTCGCGCCTCGTCCTCGAGCGCCGGCTCGCCACCGGGACCACGATGTGGAGGTGGAACGGGACCGACTCGCGCGGGCGCCCGGTGGCGCCGGGGAGCTACCTCGTCGGCGTCGCGACGCGTGACCGGGCCGGGAACCTCGGCACGTCGCCGGCGCTCGGCCGCGACGGGCTCCCGCTCACGACCTACGGCACCCGCCTGCCCGGCCAGGGCGGCATCACCGTGCGCGCGATCGCCGTCCAGCCCCCGTCGACGCCCGTGGCGCCTGGGTCGGTCGCCGTCGTCGGCGTCGACGCCCGGCGCCGGGCCTACGCGTGGTCGCTGCGGCGCGCGGGCGTCGCGAAGCCGCTGGCCCGCGGGCGGACGTCGAGTCCGCAGCTGCGCGTGCGCGTGCCGGCCGGCGGCGGCCTGTACGAGCTGACCGCGCGGTCTCGGGCGGGCGTCGCCACCGTGCCGATCCCCGTCCGCGCGCGCGAGCGGCGCGCGGTCCTCGTCGTCCTGCCGGTCATGACCTGGCAGGGGCGCAATCCGGTCGACGACGACGGCGACGGCCTCCCGAACCTCCTCGACCGAGGGCTGCCCGCACGGGCGGATCGCGTCTACGCCGGGCCGGTGGCGGATCTCGCGCGGCGCGACGAGCCGCTCCTGGCGTGGTTGGACCGCACGCGGCGCGCCTACGACGTCACCACCGACGTCGCGCTCACGCGCGGCGCGGGCCCGCGCCTCGAGCGGTACACGGGCGTGCTCGTGCCCTCCGACGCTCGCTGGCTGCCGCACGCGACGCTCATCGCGCTGCGCCGCTTCGCGCAGGACGGAGGCACGGTCGCGTCCTTCGGCCTCGACTCGCTGCGCCGCGAGGTCGCGCTCGGGTCCGACGGCGTGCTCGCCGATCCCTCCCCGCCCGCCCCGACCGACGCCTTCGGCGCCGCCCTCTCGCCGGTGCTGCGGCGCTCGCCGCCGGTGAGCCTGGTCGAGGCCTCCGACCAGATCCAGCTCTTCGCCGGCACCACCGGGGCCTTCGCCGGTTTCGGCACGCTCCAGGAGCTGACGTCCACGGGCGCCGGCGCCCGTCTGGTGGCAGCCGCGGTGAGCGAGCGCCCGCAGACCGGTCGCGGTGTCATCAGCGCCACGCGGCTCGGAAAGGGGCTCGTGCTGCGCTTCCCGCTCCCGGAGCTGCCCACCCGGCTCGCGGGCCGCGCGGCGGATCCGCAGGTCGTCGCCCTCATGGAACGGACATGGACGCTGCTCTCGCACTGATCGTCGCCGCGCCCGCGGTCGCTGCCCTCGCCGCGTCGTCGCCCCGCATCCGCGCATGGGCGCTGCTCGCGGCGGTCGTCCTCGTGGCGGCGCTGGTCCCCGCCCGCGTGCTCGAGGGCGCGCAGGCCGAGGCGGTCCGCGACCATCCTGCCGTCGCGGCCGCCGTCGCGCTGGCGGTGATCGCGCTGGTCGCCGCGCTGGCGCGGCTCTTCGCCCGGCGGCCCGCCTGGCTGGCGATCGGCGCGGTGGCGGTCGTGCCGTTCCGCGTTCCGATTGCCGGCGGTCACGGCATGGCGGTCGTGCTCGCGCCGCTGCTCGTCGTCGCCGCCGCGGGCGCGCTGGCGTGGGCGCTCGCGCGCCTCGGGGCCGACGCCGAGGCCGCCGACCCGAGGGCCCCCGGCGCGCTCGACCGGGTCCTCG
>DATNGY010000211.1:0-5179 GCA_035605735.1 Solirubrobacteraceae bacterium | reverse complement strand
CGTGTCGAAGTGGTGCATCCGCGCGTCGACGATGCGCCCGCAGGCGAGCGCGTAGGCGCTGACCGCGGGCAGGTCGAGCTGCCATCCGTCGCGGCCGTGGGCTCGCTGGCGCCATGTCACGACGACGCGGTCGCCCTCCGCGGCGAACTCCGGGTCGAGTCGCCGGTCCGCGGCGGTCTGGAGCGGCGCCCAGGTGCGGACGTAGCCGAGCCCGTGGCGCAGGACGCCGTGGTGCCCGCGGAACTCGCCGCCCCAGGGCAGCGACGGCGCCTCGTAGATGACGACGTCGGACGCGTAGAGGCCGTACATCGGCTCGACCTCACGCGCCTCGACGGCCTCGAAGAGACGGCGGACGACGGCGGCGCCGGTACGGAGCACGCGCGTCATATTAGATCTGACAGACTAAAACAGGGTCCTCGACGTTCGTCGGGCGCAACCTGCCGCGCTCGCGCGGTATCACTCAGGCGTGGGACGCGTTTGCGCCACCTTCGCAGCGCTCGCCGCGCTGCTCGCCGCCGCCGCGCCGGCCTCCGCGGCGGCCGCGCCGCGCGAGCTCTGGGCGACCGTCAACGTCTGCGACACCCCCGGACATCCCGACGCCATCGGCATCCGCGGCTCGATGCCCGGCGACGGCCGGGGGGCCGTGCGCATGCGCATGCGCTTCCGCCTGCAGTACCAGGCGCCGCCGGGGCGGTGGCGGCCGCTCGCCGCTGGCGACTCGGGTTGGGTCGCCGTGGGCTCGGGGCGGCTGCGGACCGGCCAGGCGGGCCAGACGTTCACCATCACGCCGCCCGGCGCCGGGCGCCCCTACGTCCTTCGCGGCGTCGTCAGCTTCCAGTGGCGTCGCGGCCGGCACGTCGTGGCCCGGGCGCGCCGGGTGACGACCGCCGGTCACGGGGCGACCAGGGGCGCCGATCCGGCCGGCTTCTCGGCGGCGACGTGCCGGATCGCGTGAAGAGCCGGGGGTCGTTCGTGATCACCCCGGTCACCCCGAGGCGCTCGAAGCGTTCGACCTCCTGCGCGTCGTCGACGGTCCAGACGTAGAGCTCGCCGCCCGCCTCGCGGACGGCGCGCACGAGGAGCCCGGTCGCGACCGACGTGTGGGCCATGATGGCATCGATGCGCCCCGCGCGCAGCTCCCGCGGGGCTTGGCGGGCGACGCGCGCCTCGGAGACCGACCAGCCGAGGCGCAGGCCCGGCGCGAGCGCGCGGACCGCGCGCAGGCTCTCGGGCTCGGTCGTCGAGACGAGCGCGCGCTCGGTCACGCCGAAGCGGCGCAGCGCGTCGACGACGCGGGCCTCGTAACCGGACCGCTTGAGGTCCACGTCGAGCTCGACGTCGGCCCGCGCCAGGTGGGCCAGTCCCTCCTCGAGGGTCACCGGCGTGCCGGCGGCGGCGTGGTCGGCGTCGTGGGCCAGCACGAGCCGCCCCGACCCGTCGGCGCGCTCGGGGAGGACGTCGAACTCGACCATGTCGACCCCGACGGCGAGCGCGGCGTCGAACGACGCGATCGTGTTGCCGGGCGCGATGAGGTCGGCGCCCTTGTGGCCGACGCGCTTCAGCGCTGGCACCCCGGGCACCAGTACGTCAGGCGGTTGTCGTCTCCCTGCCCGCGCCCGCGGATCGTCGCCCCGCACCGCGGACACGGCCGTCCGGACCGCCCGTAGATCGCCCGGAAGCGGGTCTGGTTGCCGTCGCGCGAGGACGCCTGCATGCGCGGCCGCGTGAGGCGAACGATCGCGAGCGCCTCCTCGTCGCTCACGGCGCCCGTCGCTCGCCACGGGTCGATCCCGGCAGCGAAGCATCCCTCGCACTTCCAGAGGTTGCCGAGGCCGGCGATCGTGCGCTGGTCGAGCAGCGCGTCGCCGATCGGGCGGGTGGGGTCGTCCTCGCGCAGGCGGCGCAGGAAGCGTGCCTCGTCGAGCTCGGGCGCGAGGACGTCCGGTCCGAGTCCCGCCAGGCGCTGGTCGAAGCGCGCCCGCGAGGCGGTGAGCAGCTCGAGCACGGGACCGTCGAACTGGACGACCTCGTGGCCGGCGGCGCGGAGCACGAGCCAGGCGCGCCGCGGCGACCGGCGCCAGCGCTGCCCCTCCCGATACGTGGCCCACGCCCCGGTCATCCGCAGGTGCGAGTGGACGACACGCTCGCCCTCGAAGCGCACGAAGAGGTGCTTGCCGTGGGCGTCGACGGCCTCGACCGCGCGCCCCGCGAGCCGCTCGGGCCAGCGGTCGCGCGCGAAGCGGGGATGCGGAGTGGCGATCGCGGGCACGCGGCCGGCGAGGATCGGCCGCATCCGGTTCGCGGCGTAGTGGATCGTGTCGCCCTCGGGCATCCGCCTCCTCAGGGTACGAACGGGCCGTGCACCCAGCTCCCGCCGAGCATCGTGGCGACGACCCGGGCGCCGTGCAGGTCGGCGTGCGGGTCGCGGTCGAGGACGACGAGGTCCGCGAGGAGGCCGGGGCGCAGGCGCCCGCGGCGCGCCTCGGCGTGCTCGAGCCACGCCGGCGCGCTCGTGAAGCTCTCCAGCGCCGCGTCGACCTCGAGCGCCTGCTCGGGATGCCAGGCGGGCCGGTCGTCCGCGGTACGCGCGACCGCGGCTCGCACGCCCGCCAGCGGGCTCAGTGGCTCGACGGGGGCGTCGGAGCCGCCCGCCAGGCGCGCGCCCGCGGCGTGCAGCGAGCGGTACGGATAGGCGTGGGCGATGCGGTCGGCCCACAGCCGCTCGGCGAGGTCGCGGTCGCTCGTGGCGTGCGTGTATTGCACCGACGCGGTCACGCCGAGGCGCGCGAACCGGGGCACGTCGGCCGGGTGCACGCACTGGGCGTGCTCGATCCGCGGGCGAAGGCCGAGCGGGCGCCAGGCCGGCGCGCTCGCCTCGAAGGCGTCGAGCGCGTCGCGGTTGGCGCGATCGCCGATCGCGTGGACGGCGACCGCCACGCGCCGGGCCGCCGCTCGGCGGACGAGGTCGGCGAGCGCTCCGGCGCTCATGATCTCCACGCCCGACCCGTCGAGGAGCCGTGCGGTGCGCGAGCCGAGCGTCCCGTCGAGGAAGGCCTTCACGTAGCCGCCGCCCGCCGGGATCTCGTCCAGGCGCTCGGCCGGGCGCGACTGCCACACGCGGAGCGTGAGCTCGCCGCGCTTCGCGAGCGCGGCGTAGAGCTCGGGCGCCCCGCGGTGGCCGTCCTTGTCGTGGACGGCCACCACGCCCTCGGCCGCCGCGGCGGGCAGCGCCGCGCGCAGCGCGGCGAGCGCCTCGGCGCGGTCGGCCCGCAGGTGGCGCGCCTCGAAGCGCCAGGCCGCCTCCTCGCGCAGAACCCCGGTCGGCTCGCCGCGCGCGTCGCGCTCGACGACGCCGCCCTGGACCTCCAGATCGCCGCCGGCCGCGGCCAGGGCCGCCGAGCTGAGCCACAGCGAGTGACCGTCGTGGGCGCGCAGGGCGACGCGCGCGTCGCCGCACGCGGCGTCGAGGGCGGCCCGGGTGGGCACGTCGCCGGGCGGCCAGCGCTCGGCGCGCCACCCGCGCCCGCGCAGCCATGCGCCGGGCCGGAGCGCCGCCCGCACGCGCGCGAGCGCGTCGGCGAGCGACGTGGCGTCGACGAGCGAGAGCTCGGTCCGGGCCAGCGCCCAGCTCGGCCCGTGGAAGTGGGCGTCGGTGAAGCCGGGCAGCACACACGCGCCGCCGAGGTCGAGGCGCTCGGCCCCCGCGGGGGCGTCCCGCTCACCTGTGCCCGCGCCGTCAGGCGCACGGATAGCGTCGAGCACGGCCGCGACGCGGTCGCCGTCGATCAGGAGGGCGCGCGCGACCGGTCGCCGCGGGTCCATCGTGCGGACGGTCGCGCCGCGCAGGAGCAGCGGGACGCCGGGCATCGCCTCAGCGTACGAGCGCGCCGCACTCGCGGCGCGGCGCGCGGCCCAGGCGGAACACCACCATCGGGGCGGCGACGCCGGCCGGCGCCGCGGCGAGCGCGGAGCCCAGCTCGTAGCGGATCACGCGCTGAGCGTGAGCTTCCGCGGCCCGGAGCGGAAGCCGAGCTCGATGAGCAGCGCCTCCCACGGCGAGCCCACCACGGGCTCGCCGTCGACGCGCTCGAGCGAGAGCCGGCGCCCGCGTGCGCCGGTGACGAAGCTCGCGAGCGCCTCCAGCGCGGGACGCATCCGCGGGTCCTGAGCGCTCACGAGCGTCATGAGCCCCTTGCCGCCGCGCTCGACGTAGACCACGGGCTCGGCGCCGACGAGGACGACGTAGGCCCCCGCGACCCGCTGCGGGCGCCGCGTCTCACCCGTGCCCGCGCCGCGAGGCGCTTGGGTATCGGGGCGCTTGGGCCACGGCAGCGCCGCCCCGTAGGGCTGCGCCGGGTCGGTCGCGGCGAGGACGAGCGGCGGGGCCGACTCCTCGGCGCGCTGTGAGCGCAGCCGCTCGACGGCGCCGGGCAGCGCGAACTGCGCGCCGCCGAGGCCCTCGACGAAGTAGCCACGGCGGCAGACGCCCAGCGTCTCGAGCTGCGAGAGAGCGTCGTAGAGGATCGAGAACCCACCCGGGACGCCCTCGGCGAGGACCTGCTCGCGCGTGACGATGCCGTAGCGCTCGAGCAGGAGCTCGGCGAGCGTCCGGCGCCGCTGGGCGGGCTCGGGCTCGGCGCGGAAGAGCGCCGACGTCAGCGACCACCGGCCCTGGACCTGCGCCGAGGCCCCCGTGCGCCGCGTGCCGAAGCGCCGGGCGCCGCGGCGGCGCGTCTCCAGGGTCGAGCGCTGGGCGCGGGCGAGCGTGAGGCGTGGCGCACGCAGCGGCGCCCACGCGTCGTTGGTGACCTCGCCGGCCCACACGAGATCCCACAGCGCCTCCTGGATCTGCTCGGGCGCGAGCGGCAGCTCGGCCAGGAAGTCGGTGAAGAAGCACGGCGCCGCGGCGAGCCGCTCGCGCAGCAGGTCGTGCTCGGGCTGCGACGGCGGCTCGCCGCGAGTCGGCGGCGGCCCGATCGCCTCCGCGTCGTCGCGGAAGTACAGCGCGACGCGGCCCGAGTTGCGCCCGAGCGCCCCCGCTCCGACCCAGACGACCTCGCCCGACGCGCACAGCTGGTCCAGCCACGTCGGCGAGTACGCGCCCGTGCGACGCGGCAGCACGTCGCGCTCCCATACGTCCGCGGGGAGGGCGAGCCCCTGCAGCGGCACGAGGATCTCG
>DATNGY010000210.1:0-8135 GCA_035605735.1 Solirubrobacteraceae bacterium | reverse complement strand
GCCGCGCGCGCCCGCGCGCGCCGCCGTCGGTCGCCCCGGCGCGTGCGCGCCGGCGCCGCGGCGAGCGCAGGAGCGCGAGCGCGTCGGCCACGGTCGCGGCGTTCGCGCACAACCGCGGGAACAGCGCGCAGAAGACGCGCGCGCAGGTCTCGGCGTCGGCCAGCGCGCGGTGGCTGACCTCGACCTCGATTCCAAGCGACTCCGCGAGCCCGCGCAGGCGCCGCTGGCGGGCCAGAGGATGCAGGCGCCGCGCGAGTGCGACCGTGCAGAGCATAGGCGGCTCGGGCCACGTCACGCCCGCGCGCGCGAAGGCCTGGCGCAGGACGCGGCGATCGAACGAGGCGCTGTGGGCGACCAGCACGCGCCCCCGCAGGCGCTCTGCGAGCTCGGGGAGCACGAGCTCCGCCGCTGGCGCCTCGTCGACCATCGCCTGCGTGATCCCGGTGAAGCGCTGGATCCCCCGCGAGAGCGGCGCCCGCACGCCGAGCAACGTCTCCCAGCGGTCGTGGAGCTCGCCGCCGCCGACGAGCACGGCGCCGACCTCCGTGAGCTCGCAGGCGTCGCCCGCGAGGCCGTTGGTCTCCGTGTCGACGGCGACGAACTCCGCCGTGAGCAGCGCGCGCTCGAGATCCATCCGGTCGGTGGTGTACGCGCCGGCCCGGACGGCATGCACGACCGCCTGCGTTCATCCGCCGGAGCCGGGGGTAGCCTCGCGCTCCATGACGACGGCGACGCGACGGACGAGCGACCGAGCGACCGCCGAGCGCGCCGCCTGGCGCGCCTACGCGATGTCGCTTCGCGACCTGCGCGGCGACGAGTACGACGAGGCCGAGCGCCGCGCGTGGGAGCGCCTGCAGCGCCGCCTGCGCGACATCGCCGGCCGCCATCCCGCCGGCGCGGGATAGGCTCCCGCCGACCGGCGCCGCCGAGCCGTGCGGTGCCGCCACGAAGGGATCCGATTGCGCGCAGGAGAGGGCAGGGCGCTCGCCGCGGCGGCGCTGGTAGCGCTGGCGGTCGCCGGCTGCGGCGAGGGCAAGGCTCGGCCCAACGAGAACCGGCCCCCGGCGCCGATCACGATCACCGCCTCGGTCGCGCCCGACCGGATCTCGGTCTCGCCGGGGCGCTTCGGCGCAGGGCCCGTGCGGCTGATCGTCGTCAACCTGACCGGCGCAGCGCAGCAGGTCACGCTGCAGAGCGCGCTGGAGCCCGGCGAGGGACCGGGCATCAGCCGGCAGACCCCGCCGATCGACCCGCAGGACACGGCGACGCTCGCCGCCGACGTGCAGCCCGGCCGCTACACGGTCAGCGTCCGCGGCGGCGCGATCGAGCGCGCGACCCTGAAGGTCGGCGCCGAACGCCCGAGCGCCCAGAACGACCTGCTGCAGCCGTAGCGACGTACACGTACGCTTGGCCGCGGCCCACGTGGACGTCGACGCGGACAGCACGGGGCGCCCAGAGGCGCCGGCGGACGAGCTCGGCGACGAGCAGCTCAGCCTCGTGCTGGCCGGGCTCCCGGACGCGGTCGTCGGCGCCGCGCGCGACGAGCGCATCGTCTTCGCCAACGACCTCGCCGGCGAGCTCTTCGGTTACCCGCCGGCGGAGCTGCTCGGCCGCCCGATCCAGGCGCTCTGGCCCGCGCGCCTGCGCGAGCGCTACACGGAGAACATGCGGCTCTACTTCGCCACGGAGCACCCGCTGCGCTTCACCGACACGGCCTACGGGCTGCGCAGCGACGGCTCGGAGTTCGTCGGGGAGATGAGCTGGGGGATCGTCGAGAGCGGGATCGGTCCCGTCCTCTTCGCGATCGGGCGCGACGTCTCCGCCCAGCGCCGCCGCGCGCGCCAGAGCGTGGCGCTCGCCGCGCTCTCGGAGCGCGCCCTGGCCGGGGCCGAGCTGCGCGAGCTCGCCGAGCAGGCGGTCGACGCGATGCGCGACACGCTGCACGTCGAGCACGCCGAGATCCGGCGCCTGGCGCCGCCCGAGGTGCTCGCGAGCTGGGGGTCGCCGGCCGGCGCCGCGCTCAGCGTCACGATCCGGGCCGGCCGTGAGGCGTTCGGCACCATCGAGCTCGCTCCGGCCCCCGACGACGTCGACGACACGTTCGTGCGCGCGACGGCCAACGTCCTCGGCCTCGCGGCGGGCCGCCTGCGCGACGAGGCGCAGATGCGCCACCGCGCCCTGCACGACCCGCTCACCGGCGTCGCGAACCGCACGCTGCTGAGCGACCGGATCGCCCACGCGCTCGCCCGCGTTGAGCGCGGCGGGACCGCGGCGGTGCTCTTCGTCGACCTCGACGCGTTCAAGCGCGTCAACGACCTCCACGGCCACCACGCGGGCGACGGCGTGCTCGCGGCGCTCGCGGCCCGGCTCGCGAGCGCCGTCCGGCCGGCCGACACGGTCGCGCGCGTCGGCGGCGACGAGTTCGTCGTGCTCTGCGAGGACCTCGACGAGCGCTCGGCGCGGGCCCTCGGCGAGCGCCTCGAGGCGGCCGTCCGGGCCCCGGTCGTGGTCGAGGGCGTCGAGCACGCGCTCACCGCCAGCGTCGGCGTCGCGCTCGCGGCCGACGCGACGGTCACGCCCGCGCAGCTGCTCGCCGAGGCCGACGCCGTCGCCTACCGCGCGAAGGCCGCGGGCGGCGCGCGCGTCGCGGTCAGTCCTCGTAGGTGATGAGGCGCGCGCCTCGCCCGCGCGTCACGAAGCTCACGACCCAGCGGATGAAGACGAGCAGGCGGTTCTGGAAGCCGACGAGGTAGAAGAGGTGGACGGTCAGCCACGTGAGCCAGGCCGGCAGCCCGCTCAGGTGCACGCCCTTGAGGTCGCCGACCGCGCGGCGGCGCCCGATCGTCGCGAGGTTCCCCTTGTCGACGTAGCGGAACGGCCGCGGCGTGCGGCCCTGCAGGCGCTCACGCACGGCGCGCGCGGCGTAGCGGCCCTCCTGCATCGCGACCGGCGCAAGCCCGGGCAGCGTCTTGCCATCCACGACGACCATGTCGCCGAGCGCGAACACCTCCGGGTGCCCGGGCAGCGTCAGGTCGGCCCCGACCGGGACGCGACCCGCGCGGTCGGTCTCGACGCCGGCGGCGGCGGCGAGCTTGCCGGCGAGCGTCGATGCGGTGACGCCGGCCGCCCAGATGACCGTCCGGGCCGCGATCGACTCGGCCTGCGCCCCCTGCGCCTGGACGGTGACGCCGTCGGCGTCGATCGCCGTCACGGCGTGGCCGGTGAGCGGCGTCACGCCGAGCGCGCGCAGCGCCTGCTCCGCCTTGGCCGAGAGCGACGCGGGGAACCCCGGCAGCACCCGGTCGGCCGTCTCCACGAGCAGGATCCGCCCCTGCGTGGGGTCGATCCGGCGGTAGTCGCCGGGGAGCGTGTCGCGCGCGATCTCGGCTATCTGCCCTGCCATCTCGACGCCGGTGGGCCCGGCGCCCACGATGACGAAGGTCAACAGCGGCGCGCGATGCTCGGGGTGCGGCTCGAGGTCGGCGTTTTCGAAGGCCAGCAGGATCCTCCGGCGCACCATGAGGGCGCTCTCGAGCGACTTGATCTCGGGCGCGAAACGCTTCCAGTCCTCGTGGCCGAAGTAGGAGTACGACGACCCGCCCGCCGCGATCAGCGTGTCGTAGGGCAGGCGCAGCTGCTCGTGGTCCTCGAGGTCGGTCGCGACCGTGACCTCGCGTGCGGCGAGGTCGACGTCGCGCACCTCGCCGAGGACGACGTCGACGTTGTCCTGGCCCTTGAACATCGCCCGCAGCGGGGCCGCGATCTCGGCCGGCGAGAGCGACCCGGTGGCGACCTGGTAGACGAGCGGTTGGAAGAGGTGGAAGTTGCGCCGGTCGACGAGGGTCACCGCGACCGGCGCGTCCTTGAGGTGCTTGGCGGCCTGCAGCCCGCCGAACCCGCCGCCGACCACGACCACGCGATGCATGCCGGAACCGTACGCGACGGGGGCGGTTGGGCCTTCTTCGGGTAACCGCCCGTCGCGCAACCATTCCTCTTGTGCAATACTTTCATTTGTGCACGCAACTGATGCTCCTACACACGTTTCCTCCAAGCGCCTCGCCGAGGAGCTCCTGAGCCTCTGGCGTCACCTCATGCGCGGCAGCAGCCGCCCGCTCTACGCGCTCATCGACGAGCTCGAGCTCTCGATCACGCACATGAAGGTGCTCCACGCGCTCGACGAGCACGAGGGCGAGCTGTCCGTCAAGCGGCTCGGCGAGCAGCTCGGCCTCAGCCTGCCGGCCGCGAGCCGGACGGCGGACGCGCTCGTGCGCCGCGCGTTCGTCGAGCGCCGCGAGGACGAGCACGACCGTCGCATCCGCCGCGTGCGCATCACCGACGCCGGGCGCGACGTCGTCCGGCGCATCGAGGACGCCCGCCTCGTGGGCCTCGAGCAGTTCGCCTCCTCCCTCTCCCCCGAGCAGCGAGACCGCCTCGCGGCCGCGCTCGCCGACCTCCCCCATTGCTCATGACCCGTCGCCTCTCCGCCTCTGCGACCAACCGCCTGCTGCGCTGGCGGTCGGTGCCCGCTGATAACCGCCGCTGGTGGACGCTCGGCGCGATGTGCTTCGCGCTGTTCATGATCATGCTCGACAACACGGTCGTGAACGTCGCGCTGCCGGCGATCCAGAAGGATCTCGACACCTCGATCGGCGGCCTCGAGTGGACCGTCAACGCCTACACGCTCAGCTTCGCCGTCCTGCTCGTCACCGGCGGGCGCCTCGGCGACATCTTCGGGCGCCGCCGGATGTTCCTCTTCGGCGTCCTCGTCTTCGGGCTGTCGAGCGCGTTCATCGGCTTCTCCCAGACCGAGGCCTGGCTCGTGGCCGGCCGCACCGTGCAGGGCATCGGGGCCGCGTTCATGATGCCCGCGACGCTCTCGATCATCGCCAACGCGTTCCCGCCGCACGAGCGCGGCAAGGCGATCGGAACGTGGGCCGGCGTCAGCGCGATGGCGCTGGCGATCGGGCCGGTGGTCGGCGGCTTCCTCGTCGAGAACGTCTCCTGGCAGTCGATCTTCTTCCTCAACGTCCCCGTCGCGCTGATCGCCGTCGTCGTCACGCTGGCCGCCGCGCACGAGTCGCGCGACGAGACCGCGACCCACCACGTCGACGTCCCCGGCGTGGCGGCGCTCTCGGTGGGCCTCGGCTCGCTCGTGCTCGCGCTCGTCGAGGCCAACTCATGGGGCTGGGGCTCGGCGTCGATCCTCGCGCTGCTCGCCGTCGCCGTCGTCGCGCTCGCGCTCTTCGCGATCGCCGAGACGCGCGCGCCCGAGCCGATGGTCGACTTCCGCTTCTTCCGCTCGCGGTCGTTCCTCGGCGCGAACCTCGTCGCGTTCATCGTCTCCTTCGGGATGCTCGCGATGTTCTTCTTCCTCGCGCTCTACATGCAGAACGTGCGCGGCTACTCGCCTTTGCAGGCCGGCGTGCGCTTCCTGCCCGCGACCGTGGTCATCATCCTCGTGGGCCCGATCGCCGGGCGCCTGTCGGACCGGATCGGCCCGCGTCCGCTCATGACCGCCGGGCTCGTGATCGTGTCCGGATCGCTCTTCTGGCAGGGCCACCTCGCGCCCGACACGAGCTACGGCTTCCTCGTCGGCGCGTTCGTGCTCATGGGCCTGGGCATGGGGCTCGTGATGTCGCCGATGAGCACCGCCGCGATGAACGCGGTCGACCAAGCCAAGGCCGGCGTCGCCTCCGGCGTGCTCTCGATGAGCCGCATGGTCGGCGGCACGTTCGGCGTCGCGGCGATGGGGGCGCTCATCACGGCGATCGGCCGCTCGCACCTCGACCAGCTGCTGCCGGGGCTGCCGGCCGAGCGGCGCGCCCAGCTCGCCGATGGGCTCGGCGCCGGCGGCCTGCGGGTGGGCGGGCGGATCGGCGCCGCCGTCCAGGACGCGTTCGTGGCCTCCCTCAACGACGGGCTGCGGATCGCCTCGGCCCTGACCCTCGTCGGCGCCCTCGCCGCCTGGCTGCTGATCGCCGACCGCGTCAAGGCCCCTGCGGAGTCGGACGCCGAGGCCGGCGCCGAGGCGGCGGCTGCGAAGCCGGCGGCCGAGCCCGCCCCCGCCGAGGCGGCGTGAGCGACCGGATCGTCCGGCCCCGCGTCTAGCGTCGCGGGGCCGGATGCAGGTCCTCGAGCGCTACGACCCGGACGCGATCCGGGCGCTCCACGAGCGCCACGAGTTCTTCTGGCTGGACCTCGTCGATCCCACTGATGAGCAGCTCGAGGAGCTCGCGCGGCTCGTGGAGATCCCGTCGCTCGCGCTCGCCGATACGAAGGAGTTCCACCAGCGCCCGAAGATCGACGGCTTCCGCCGCCGCGTCCTCGTCGTCTTCTACGGAGCGCAAGGCGACGCGCTGCTCGAGGTCCACCTCCACATCAGCGGCGACGAGGTCGTCACCGTCCGGCGGGGCGACTGCCGGCACCTCACCGCCGCGCGCGAGGGCGACGCGAGCGCCGCGCAGACCGAGGAGGAGCTCGTCTTCCGCATCCTGCGCGCCCTGGCCGAGAGCCTGTCGACGATGGTCGAGCGGCGGATGACCGAGATCGAACGCCTCGAGGGCGCGGTCTTCGAGCGCCCGAGCGAGGCGGACCGCCGGCGGATCACCGAGCTGCGCGGAGACCTCTTCGCCGACAACCAGATCGTCGTCGCCCAGCGCGACATGCTCATCGACGGCGCCGAGCTCATCGAGAGCCTGCCGGGCCTCGAACGTGAGGAGGCCCGGCATCCGTTCCGCGACATCCACGACGAGCTCGTCCTCACCGCCGCGCGCATCGCCTACGGGCGCGAGATCCTCGGCGAGGCGCTCAACGCGTACCTGGCGACGACCTCCAACCGCCTCAACGACCTCGCCACGCGGATCACGCTCATCGCCACGATCTTCCTGCCGCTCACGCTCGTCACGGGCTTCTTCGGCATGAACTTCGGCTGGCTCGTGCGCCACATCGACACGCTCCGAGACTTCCTCCTGCTCGGGATCGGCGGAATGACCGTGCCCCTGCTCATCGCCCTCGGCCTGTTCCTCCGTACCGGGCTGCTGCGGCGTCCGGGCGGATAAGGTTCGCCGCCATGGCCGTTGACCTCTCGCAGGTCGCCACCGTCGACGCCGAGCCCGGCGAGCTGCCCGAAACGATGGCGGCGTGGGTCATCCGCGCCGAGCGCGAGGGCGAGCCGCTGGACGCCTTCCAGGTCGAGGAGATCGAGGTCCCGGAGCCCGGCGCGTTCGAGGTCGTGGTGCGCGTGATGGCCGCCGGCGTGAACTTCAACAACGTCTGGGCCGCCCTCGGCCAGCCGGTCTCCGTCTTCCGCTACCACCCCGCCGAGGACCACCACATCGGCGGCTCCGACGGCTCGGGCGTGGTCTGGAAGGTCGGCCCCGGCGTCACGCGCTGGAAGCCCGGCGACGAGGTCGTCATCCACTGCAACCAGGCCTCGTACGAGGACCCCGAGGTCCACGGCCTCGATCCGCTGGCGGCGCCCTCGCAGCGAATCTGGGGCTACGAGACGAGCTGGGGCTCGTTCGCGCAGTTCACGAAGGTCCAGGCCCAGCAGCTGCTGCCCAGGCCGCAGAACCTGACGTGGGAGGAGGCGGCGTCCTACGGTCTGACCTACTTCACCGCCTACCGCATGCTCATGGACCGCGCCCAGATCCAGGCCGGCCAGCGGGTGCTCATCTGGGGCGCCGCCGGCGGCCTGGGCGTCTTCGCCACGCAGCTCTGCGCCGCCGCGGGCGCCGAGTCCGTCGGCGTGGTCTCCTCGGCCGCGAAGGGCCGGCTCGTCGAGCAGCTCGGCGGGAGGGGCTGGATCGACCGCAACGAGTTCGCGGGCATGATGCGCCGCGGGGCCGAGACCCCCGAGGAGGAGAAGGCGCGCTTCGCGGTCTCGCGAGACTTCGCCAAGCGCGTCAAGCAGCTCCTCGGCGACGCCCCCGACATCGTCTTCGAGCACGTCGGGCGCGCCACGTTCCCGACGTCGGTCTTCGTCGTCAAGCCGTTCGGGAAGGTCGTCATCTGCGGCGCGACGTCCGGCTACGAGCTCGACTTCGACGTGCGCTACCTGTGGATGCGCCAGAAGCAGATCATCGGCTCGCACTTCGCCAACGCGTGGGAGTGCAACGTCGCCAACAAGCTCATCG
>DATNGY010000209.1:0-4527 GCA_035605735.1 Solirubrobacteraceae bacterium | reverse complement strand
GAGGCGGCCGGCAGGCCGCGCAGCGCCGGCAGCCACGACCGCGCGTCGTAGCGCCCGAGCTCGCGCCCCGCCTCGGCGAGGTCGCGGCCCTCGCCCCGCGTGAGCTCGGCCGCCGTCCACGACGTCGCCTGGCTGTCGGGCATCCCGTAGAAGCGCAGGCCCCAGCGCCACGCGTGGCGCGGGAAGACCTGCAGGTAGAGGCGCAGGAGCGCCATCGAGCGCCAGACCAGCTTCATGCCGAGCTCGTCCCAGGCGGCGGCCGTCGCGCAGAGCACGAGCCCGCGGACGACGTCGCGGTGGTCGCGCGCCATGAGCTGCGCGATCGGTCCGCCCATCGAGTAGCCGACGGCGATGACGGGACCGACCCCGAGCGTGCGCACGAGCTCGGCCGCGTCGTCGGCGCAGTCCTGCAGGCGGAAGGGGGCGTCCGGGCGCGGCCCGCGGCCGTGACCGCGGTGATCGGTGGCGAGGACGCGGAAGCCGGCGTCGGCGACCGGCCCGTACATCTGGGCCCAGTTGAGGTCGGCGGCCACCGTCCAGCCGTGGAGCAGGAGCACCGGCGGCCCCGACCCGCCGGAGTCGCGCACGAGCATCTCGCCGCGGTCGGGCACGAGGACGATCCGGCCCTCGGGGAGCGGGACCGGCGGCACGGGCGCCCACGTGGGCTTGGATCGACGGCGCAGCGCGACGCGCGGGCGCGATCGGGCCATGGCTCGACAGTAGCAACGGGCCGCGCGTAGGCTCGGCCGATCGAGGCGCCCGTCCTCCCCGAGCCCGCACACCGGCCGCTGATGTCGCAGCAGCGGCTCTGGCTGCTCGTGCTCGGCGCGGGCGCGGTCGTGTGGCTGCTGGCCGCGGTCATCACGGCGGTCACGAAGGACACGATCCTCGTGCCGACCCTGATCCTCGTCGGAAGCTTCTTCGTCCCGGTGGCGATGGTGAGCTTCGCGCTCACGCGCGAGCGCGAGGGCGCGCTGAGCGCCCAGATCGTCGCCGTCGGCTTCGTCGCCGGCGGCACGGTGGGGCTGCTCGGCGCGGCCCTCACCGAGGTCGAGGTCCTGCCGCCGGCCCTCGGGAACCTGCTCGGGGTCGGGCTCATCGAGGAGGGCGCGAAGGGGCTCGTCCTGCTCGGCGTCGCCCACTTCGTCCGTCCCCGCGGCCCTCGCGACGGCATGGCGCTCGGCGCCACGGTCGGCGCCGGCTTCGCCTCGTTCGAGAGTTCGGGCTACGCGATGACCGCGCTCATCGATCACGGGCGCGACCACGCGGTCGTCAACATCGTGGCCACCGAAGCCACGCGCGCGCTGCTGGCGCCGTTCGGGCACATCACGTGGACGGCGCTGCTCGGCGGCGCGCTCTTCGCCGCCGCGGCCAGCGGCGACGGGCGCCTGCGGATCACGCGCGGTGTGGTGGGCACGTTCGCGGGCGTCGTCCTCCTGCACGCCGCGTGGGACGCGAGCTACGGCTGGGCGATCATCGCGACCGAGGGGGTCGTGGGCAGCGGTTGGAGCTTCGACTGGCCGAACACGAAGGCGTGGGCGGGGTCGCCCACGGGCCGCGACCTGCTCGTGTGGCAGGCCATCTACGACGTCCTCATCGCGCTCAACGCGGCGATCGGGACGACGTGGCTCGTGCGGCGCTGGCGCGCGTACCGCCGCGCCGCCAAGACCGTCGGCGTCGGGCTTCACGCGTAGCCGCGCGCGGCCCACGCCTGCGCGGCGACCGTGATCGGCTCGCCGGGAAAGAGCCCGCGGCAGCGTTCGCGAAGCTCGGCGCGGCGCTCGGCGTCGAGCTTCGCGACGTATGCGCCTGCCGGACCGATGCCCCAGGTGAACGGCTGCCACCACGCCTCGAAGCTCGGGTGCTCGAGCGCGGCCGTCAGCGTGGTCTCCTGGACCTCGCGCAGCCCGGCCGCCGCGAGCAGCTCGGCGAGATGTCCCTCGCGCGCGCCGGCAAGCGCCGACTCATCCTCGGCGTCCGGATCGATCTCGTGGACCGCCCGCCAGAACGGCGCCAGCGGCGAGCGCTCGCCGGCGTGGTCCCATACGCATGCCGCGACGATCCCGCCTCGTCGCGTCACCCGCCGCATCTCGGTCAGGCCCGCCACGGGGTCGTCCATGAAGTGGACGACGAGCTGCCCCAGCGTCGCGTCGAAGGCGCCGTCGCCGAAGGGCAGGTCCTCGGCGCTCGCGAGCCTGATCTCGACGCCGGGATGACGCTCGCGCGCGGCGTCGACGAACGGGTGCGACGGATCGACGGCGGCCACGCCACGGGCGCCGAGCCGGGCGACGAGCTCCGAGGTCAGCGAGCCCGGGCCGCAGCCCACGTCGAGCGCGCGGTCGCCGTCATGGACCTCGGCGAGGTCGGCCAGCTGCGGCGAAAGCTGGCGCGAGTAGGCGCCCATGAAGCGGTCGTAGGCGTCGGCGGGGACGTCGAAGGGCATGCCGGGACCCTCTACGCTGGAGCCATGTGCCGCAACATCCGCCCGCTCTTCAACTTCGAGCCGCCGGCCAGCGACGAGGAGGTCCGCGACGCGGCCCTGCAGTTCGTGCGCAAGATCAGCGGCTTCACGAAGCCCTCGCAGGCGAACGCCGAGGCCTTCGAGCGCGCCGTCGACGAGGTCGCCGCGGCCTCGACTCGCCTGCTCGCCGAGCTGACGACCTCGGCCCCGGCGAAGGACCGTGACGTCGAGGCGGCGAAGGCGCGGGCGCGCTCGGCGCAGCGCTACGCGGCCTGAGCTCGCGCGCTACGTGAAGACGTTGACGGCCCGGGCGATGACGAGGCCGAGCAGCGCGAGCGAGATCGTAGCCTGCACGGCCATCGAGATCTTCGCCCACGGTGCGAGCGGCATCGCGTCCGTGGGGCTGAACGCGGCGCTGTTGGTGAAGCCGAGGTAGAGGTAGTCGACGAACGCGGGCCTCCAGCCCGGCGTCGCGAGGTCGGGGTTGAGCTGCTGGGGGAACGCGAAGTCGGGATGGGCGGGCATGCCGTGGGCGCGGACGGCCGGGCCCCCGCAGTCGAAGGCCCAGTAGAGCAGCGCGAACGCGAGGTTGTTGCCGGCGAGGACGACCGAGCCCGCGGCGAGGAGCGCGCCGGCGGAGTTCGTATCGCCGCCGCCCTCGATGAGGCGCGCGGTCAGCACGACCGTGGCCCACAGCGACGCCGCGACGAGCAGGCCCACCATCGCGATCAGCGTCCGCCGAAGCCACGTCGCGCGCCGATCGAAGCGGCCGGGATCGCCCGCCAGCAGGGCGACGACGAGCACCCCCTCGACGCTCGGGATCACCCACGTGGGCCCGAGCGAGCCCTCCGACGGCAGCACGAGCCGCAGCGCGACGCTGAGCGCGACGAACGTGAGCACGGCGAGCACGGGCGGCCACCGCGGCTCGCCGACCACCTCCGGCTCGCGCGTCTCCCGGGGCCGCCTCACCGCGCGCGCCAGTGCAGCGCCCGCTCGGGCCCGAGCCGCAGGACGGGTCCCGGGGGACGACGCTCCCGGTACGGTGCGTACCGCGCGGCGAGCGCGGCGAGACCCGCGGGTGCGTGCGCGACGTCGAGGACCTCGACGACCCCGAGCAGCTGGACCCACGCCAGGCGACTCCAGTTGTCGTCGTAGCGGTCGACGCACAGCGCCGCGTGGGGGCGGCGGCGCAGGTGGCGCACGCGCGCCGGCTCGGGCGTGCGCTTCGGCTTGTCGTCGATCGCGCTGAAGACCGCCCCGTCGGCAAGCGCGAACGTCACCGGCAGCACGCGCGGGCGGTCGTCGGCGTCGAGGTAGGCAAGCCGCGCCACGCGCTCGCCCTCGAGCAGCGCGAGGGCCCATGCGGGAAGCTCATCTATCGTCCCCATGACGAGAGGCGCGAGCCTAGAGCCCGACGGAAGGAGGCGGTCACATGGAGGTTGGAATCGGCCTGCCCACCACGATCCCCGGCGTCGAGCGCGACCAGCTGCTCGAGTCGGCGCGCCGCGCCGAGTCGCGCGGCTTCTCGACCCTGGGAACCATCGACCGCCTCGTCTATCCGAACTACGAGCCGCTCGTGGGGCTCGCGGCGGCCGCCGCCGTGACGGAGCGCATCCGCCTCACGACGGCCATCCTCATCGCGCCGCTTCGCGCCAACGCGGCGCTCGTGGCCAAGCAGGCCGCGACCCTCGATCGCCTCTCCAACGGACGCTTCGTGCTCGGAGCGGCGGTCGGAGGGCGCGAGGACGACTACGCGGCCTCGGGCGTGGACTTCCACACCCGCGGCCGGCGCTTCGACGAGATGCTCGACGAGTGGAAGCGAATCTGGGCCGGCGAGTCGTTCGGCATGGAGGGCGCCATCGGACCGCCACCGGTGCGGGAGGGTGGCCCGGAGCTCATCATGGGCGGGACGGTCGACGCGGCCTTCCGGCGTGCGGCGGCGTACGGGAACGGGTGGATCATGGGCGGGGGGACGCCCGACGACTTCCGCCAGGGCGCTGCCAAGCTCGAGGAGGCCTGGCGCGCCGCGGGGCGCGACGGCGAGCCGCGCAAGCTCGCCCTCGCCT
>DATNGY010000208.1:0-3841 GCA_035605735.1 Solirubrobacteraceae bacterium | reverse complement strand
TTGAGGCATTCCATGACGGCGTCGACGGCCCGCATCGTGGCGACTCACCTTCTCGTGGGACTTCGGGTGGACAGAGCGCGCACGAGCCGCCGGGCAGCGGCTCGCGAGGCCCGAGTCTAGTGGGTTACGACCTCCGTCCCGGGGAACTCGAGCTCCGTGCCGCAGCGCGTGCAGAGCGCGTCGTGGAGGGCGACGACCTTGCCGCAGCCGGGGCAGCGCCGGTAGAGCTCGTCGTACTCGTCGCGCGCGAAGATTGCGGCGAGCAGCCCCACGAACGGCGGGATCGCGGAGATCAGGAACCAGAGCAGGAACGACGATCCCTTGAGCCTGCCGATCACCCCGCCGGCGAGCCCGAAGAAGAAGCAAATGACCAGGAAGGCCACTGCCGATCTATCTCAGCGTGCGCACCGCCCACACGACGGCGATGAGGGCCACGACGACGGCGACGAACCACGCGACGCCGGCGACGAGCCCGATGATGACCTTCAGCAGGAACCAGGCGGCGATCGCAAGCACGACGGCCGCCAGCACACGGGCGCCGAAGGAGGGTCCGGTGTTCTCTTCTTGCATGCCATCCAGGGTACGCCCTCCGCGGGCGCCCCGGCGCGGATCAGTCGTACATCCGCTTGAGGTCCTCGAAGCGCGAGCGCGCGATGGCCGGGCGGGCCGCCTTCTGGACCCGCGCGAGCCGGTAGCGCCGCACGCGCGCGCCGCTGCGATCGCGTTCGGCGATCCCGTCGCGACGCTCGAGCAGGAGGATCCGGGCGGCGGCGGCAGAGCGGGGGTTCATGGCCGGGATCGTTCCGCGTCCGGTTCCCCCAGGGCACGGCCCGCCGGTCCGAGCCGCGGGCTCACGCCCCGGCCTTCATGTCCAGCGCGGCCCGCGCGCCTGCGTCGAGCGCCGGGCGCACGGCGGGGGCCAGGCGGCGGCGAACGCGCCAGCGGGCGCCCGAGAAGGCCAGGTTGGCGACGGTGGCGAAGCCCTCCTCGTCGGCGCGCAGGGCCAGCAGCAGGTGGGCGATCCGGTCGCCGCTGGGCAGCTCGGGGTCGGGGACTCGCACGCAGTAGCAATGAACGCGCCGCGCCCCGGGGCGCACGAGCAGGCCGCCGGCGGGCCCGAGCAGCCAGGCGCCGAGGCGCCCGCGCTCGAGGACGAGGCCGGTCTGGGCGTGCAGGGCGCGGGCCTCGTGGCCGACGAGGTCGCCGAGCAGCCCGACGGAGACGCGCTCGGCGTCCGCGGGCGCTCGCGAGGGCTTGGGGCGCACGACGTTCGCTCCCCGCGCCGCGTAGAGCTCGGGGATCACCCACGCGTGCGCGAAGCTCGCCAGGGTCACGGGCAGGGCGAGCGGCTGGACGGCCACGAGCGCGATGCCCGCGGCGACGAACGGCACCACGTGCGCCACGCTCGTGGCGGTCCACAGCAGCGCGGTGCGGTCCAGGCGGCCCGGCGTGACGCGCGGGCGCCAGTGGACCGCCGCAAGCTCCGGCAGGGCCTCGCCGGCCACCGCTCCGCGCGCCTACCCGCCCGCGATCGGCTGGCGCATGATGACCAGCTCGGCGTCGAGCGGCAGCTCGCGCACCTGCTCGGCGTGCCCCTCCCCCGTGCTGATCATCGCGAAGGCGCCACGGTCGAGCTCCTCGCGGAACGCCTGGACGGCGGCCTCGACCGCCTCGGGGTCGTCGGACGTCCACTCGGCGAGCGTCGTGTGGCCGGTGCGGTCCATGCGGATGAGACGCGACATGAAGTCCTCCTCGCTGGTCCTGGGCCACATGCTACGCGCGCCTGTGCCCACGAGCGAAAGCGAGTTGGGTGCCCGCCTGCACCCCCGAGCGAAGCGAGTTGGGGTGTCGTTCAGCCGGCGACCTTCTCGCGCACTAGGCGCGTCACCTCTCCGCCGTCGGCGCGTCCGCGCGTCTCACGCATGACGTGGCCGACGATCACGCCCATCGGCTTGAGGTCCCCGCGCCGCAGGCGCTCGGCGATCTCGGGGTTGGCGTCCAGCGCGGCGTCGACGAGCGGCTCGAGCTCGCTGCCGTCGCCCAGCGCCTCGAGGCCCTCGGCGGCCACGATCGCCTCCGGGTCGCCGCCCTCGACGACCAGCCGGTCGAGGACCTGCTTCGCCGCGCCCTGGCTCACGCGCCGCGCGGCGACGAGCTCGACCAGCCGTGCGAGCGAAGCCGGCGCCACGCGCGAGTGCGCCGGGTCCTCGCCGTCGACGCGGGCCATGAGCTCGTTGACCCAGTTCGCCAGCGCCTGCGGCGCGGCCTCCCCGGCGGCCAGCGCCGCCTCGAAGAAGTCGCCGAGCTCCGTGCGCCACGCCAGCAGGCGCGCGGTGACGGGCGCCAGCGCGAGGTCGCGCTCGAAGCGCTCCGCGCGCTCGGCCGGGAGCTCGGGCAGCGCGGCGCGCGCGCGCTCGAGCATCTCGGCGCTGATGCGGACGGGCACGAGGTCCGGCTCGGGGAAGTAGCGGTAGTCGTGCGCCTCCTCCTTCGACCGCAGCGACGTGATCGCCTCCGTGCGCGGGTCGAAGTGCAGCGTCTCCTGCTCCACCTCGCCCCCCGCCTCGACGATCGCGCGCTGGCGCGCGACCTCCGCGCGGATCCCCTTCTCGAGGAAGCGAAACGAGTTCATGTTCTTGAGCTCGGTCTTCGTGCCGAGCTCGCGCGTCCCCGCCGTGCGGACGGAGACGTTCGCGTCCGCGCGCAGCGAGCCCTCCTCCATGTTGACGTCGCTGACCCCGAGGCGGCGCAGCGTCGCCCGCAGCAGCCGCAGCCACTCGCCGGCCTCCTCGGCCGAGCGCAGGTCGGGCTCGGTCACGATCTCCACGAGCGGCGTCCCGCAGCGGTTGAAGTCGACGACGGACTGCGCCGCGCCGTGGATGCGCCCGCTCGCCCCGAGATGGACGAGCTTGGCGGCGTCCTCCTCGAGGTGGACGCGGTGGATGCGCACGTCGGCGAGCCGGCCGCCACGGCAGAGGGGCTCGTCGTACTGGGAGATCTGGTAGGCCTTCGGCGAGTCCGGATAGAAGTAGTTCTTGCGGTGGAAGACGGACGCCGGCGCGAGCTCGCAGCCCAGCGCGAGGCCGATCAGCAGGCCGAAGTGGATCGCCTCGGCGTTGGCCACGGGCAGCGCCCCGGGCAGGCCGAAGCAGACGGGGCAGCAGCGCGTGTTCGGCGGCTCGCCGAACGAGAGCTCGCAGCCGCAGAACATCTTCGTGCGCGTCGCGAGCTGGACGTGGATCTCCAGGCCGATGACCGCCTCGAGCTCAGGCACGGGCCGCCCTCGAGTCGAAGCCGATCGCGAGCTCGAGCGCGTGGGCGGCGTCGAAGAGCCGGTTCTCGCTGAACGCGGGGCCCGCGAGCTGGAAGCCGACGGGCAGCCCCTCGCTGAGGCCGCACGGGATCGAGATGGCCGGGATCCCGGCGAGCGGCATCGGCACGGTGAAGTAGTCGTTGAGGTACATCGCAAGCGGGTCGTCGGTCTTCGCGCCGAGCGGGAAGGCGACGCTGGGGCTCGTCGGCGTGACGACGAGGTCGACGTCCTCGAACGCCCGGCGGAAGTCCTCGGCGATCTTCGTGCGTACGCGCTGGGCGCGCCCGTAGTAGGCGTCGTAGTAGCCGCTCGAGAGCGCATACGTGCCGATGAGGATGCGCCGCTTGACCTCGGCGCCGAAGCCGTCGTGGCGCGTGCGCGTGTACATCGAGAGCGGGTCGTCGGTCTTCGCGCCGAGCGGGAAGGCGACGCCGGGGCTCGTCGGCGTCACGACGAGGTCGACCTCCTCGAAGGCGCGCCGGAAGTCCTCGGCGATCTTCGTGCGGACGCGCTGCGCGCGCCCGTAGC
>DATNGY010000207.1:0-2139 GCA_035605735.1 Solirubrobacteraceae bacterium | reverse complement strand
TCGCGCCCGCCCCTACGAGCCCAGCAGCGGCGCTGCCGCCTCGCGCGCCTGCGCCGCGGAGTCGCGGTCCAGCGCCGCCGCCGCCGCGGACTCGGCATCGTCGAGCGTCAGCCCCCGCACGACCTGCTTGACCTCGGGGATCCGCGCGGGCGCCATGCTGAGCTCGCGCACACCAAGGCCGACCAGCAGCGCTGCCGCTGCCGGCTCTCCGGCGAGCTCGCCGCACGCGCCCACCCAGCGACCTTGTGCGCGCGCCGCGCGCGTGACACCGGCGACCAGGCGCAGCAGCGCGGGGACGGGGCCGTCCGCGAGCGCTGCGACCTGCTCGTTGCCCCGCTCGGCGGCCATCGTGTACTGCGCGAGGTCGTTCGTCCCGAGCGAGAAGAAGTCGACCTCGGGCGCGAAGGCCTCCGCTGTAAGCGCCGTCGCCGGCACCTCGACCATGACGCCGACCTCCAGCTTCCCGGGCACCGCCGACCCCGCCGCCTCGAGCTCGTCGCGGGCCCGCTCCAGCGCCGCCCTCGCGTGCCGGTATTCCTCCAGCGTCGCCACCATCGGAAACATCAGCTTGAGCGGATGCTCGGCCGCCGTCCGCAGCGCGGCGCGCAACTGCGTCTCGAGCAGCTCCGGCCGCGCCAGCGTCAGGCGAATGCCGCGGACGCCCAGGAACGGGTTCGCCTCCGGTTGGGTGGGCACGTAGGGGAGCGGCTTGTCGGCGCCGACGTCGAGCGTGCGCAACACGAGCGGCCGTCCTTCAAGCGCCTCGGCGATTCGGCTGTACACCTCGTACTGGTCGTCCTCGCTCGGCATCGACTCCCGCTCGAGGAAGAGGAATTCCGTACGCAGGAGGCCGACGCCCTCGGCGCCGTTCGCGAGCGCGGCCTGCACGTCGTCCCGCGCACCGATGTTCGCGACAACCTCGACGGCCTGTCCGTCGCGGGTGAGCGCGGGCTCGGCGGCGCGGGCGCGAGCCTCGCGGGCCTCCTCGTCCCGTTCGGCGCTTCGCCGCGCGTACTCGGCCACGAGCTCCGCGGGCGGCTCGACGTAGACGGCACCTGCGTCGCCGTCGAGGAGCAGCTCGGTGCCCTCGCGGAGTTCCAGCAGCGTCTCGCCCAGCCCGACCGCGGCCGGGATCCCGAGCGAGCGGGCGAGAATGGCGCTGTGTGACGTGGGGCTGCCCGCGGCGGTGGCGATCCCGCGCGCGAGGTCCCGGTCGAGACCCGCCGTGTCCGCTGGCGTCAGGTCCTCGGCGACGACGATCCCGGAACTGCTCAACGCAGGCCCGGCCTCCTCCCCCGTCAGCGCCGCAACGACCTGGCGTGCGACGCCCGTGAGGTCCTCGGCGCGGGCTCTCAGATAGTCGTCGTCGAGGCTCCGGTAGTCGGCGGCGACGGCCTCGGCCGCCGCATGCCAGGCCCCGGCCGCGTTCCTGCCCTCCTCGAAGATCGCGCGCCGCGCGGGCTCGAGCAGCGCCTCGTCCTCGAGGAAGAGCAGGTGGGCCTCGAAGATGGCCGCGCTGTAGTCGCCGGCCCGGGCCGCGACCGACTCCTGCGCCGCCCGGATCTCGCCACGGACCTGCTCGAGCGCCATCCGCAGCGCTTCCCACTCCTGCTCTGGATCGGCGGACGAGCCGGTCGGGATCTCGGGCTCGGCCGCGCGAAGGTGGCGCGCCGGCCCCGAGACGATGCCCGGCGCGCCGGGAAGCCCCGCGAGTCCACCCTCGACCGTCTGCTCTGCAGGCTCTACCAGGGGCGCAGTGGCGGCGTCGCGCGCGGGCGCTTCGTCGAAGTCGCGTGCGGCGAGGTCCGCGAGCGCGTCGAGGACCGCCGCCGCCTCCGGACCCTGAGCGGAGACGAGAATCTCGTCCCCCTGGCGGATGCCGAGTGTCGCGAGCCCGTTCAGGCTCCGGCCGCTGGCGGGGCTGTGCCCCCGTGCCAGGTTGATCACCTCCACGTTCGCGTCGAAGCCGGCCGCGGTCTGGACGAATCGTGCTGCGGGGCGGGCATGGAGGCCGAGCGGGTTTCGGATCTCGAGGCGAAGCGTCGGCCCTTCTCCCGAACGAGCGGCCGCGGTTGCTGTCGCCGGCGCCGGCTCCCCGGCGCCGAGGTGTGCCACCTTTCCCTGGAGCCCGCCGCGCGC
>DATNGY010000206.1:0-5426 GCA_035605735.1 Solirubrobacteraceae bacterium | reverse complement strand
GGCCTCGTCATCGAGCGCGACGACGGAAGCCGACTGCGCGTGGGGCGCACGGCGCGCCTCGTGTGCTCGGCGTGGAGCTCCGGCGTGCGCGCGCCGTCGCTGCACCTCCTCGTCGGCGACCCGCACCGGGTCCGGCCGCTCTGGACGGTCAGCGTCGTGCGCAGCAGCCTGCGCCGCCGACGCACGTTCCGGTTCCCGACCGACGTGATCGACGACCGTCCCCGCGGACTGGTCTTCTTCGCCGACGACCCCGCCTCCCACAACGAGCTCTCCAGCCAGGTGGAGCGGGCGAGCGGGTCGGTCACGGTCGTGCGGGCGCGCTGCTCGCCGCGGCCCGAGGTCACGCTGCGCGTGCGCGCCCATCTGGGCTCCGAGTTCTTCGATCGACCGGGCGCGCGGATCGAGGGTCGGATCAGGATCCGGGGTCGCGCGGCAGCGTGAACCGGAAGGCGCTGCCGCCGCCGGGGGCCGGCTCGACCCAGATGCGCCCGCCGTGGGCCTCGACCACCCGCCGGCAGACGGCCAGTCCGATGCCCGCGCCCTCGTCCTGCGAGCCGGCGCGGGCGAACATGCCGAAGATCCGCTGGGCGTCGTCGGGATCGACGCCGCGGCCGTTGTCGCGGACGGTCACGACCCAGGCGCGGCGGCGCTCGAGCGCCGAGATTGCGACGCGCGGCGGCGCCTCGCCGCGGAACTTCACGGCGTTGCCGACGAGGTTCTGCACCACGCGCCGCAGCTGGCGCGGATCGCCGTCGACCTCGGGCAGCCGGCCGACCTCTAGCGCGGCTCCGGCCGCGTCGAGCAGCGGGCGCAGGTCGTCGCCGACCTCGGCCACGAGCTCGCCCAGGGCCACGCGCTCGCGGCGCAGCTCGCCCGCGCGCGCGTAGCTCAGCGCGCCGTCGATGAGCTCGCGCGCGCGCTCCGTGCTCGCCCGCAGCAGCTCGAGGACCTCGGGCGAGGGCGGCTCGTCGGCGCGCCGCTCGAGCAGCGCCACGAGGTGCGCGATCCCGGTCACCGGCTCGCGGAGGTCGTGGGCGACGACGTCGGCGAAGTTGCGAAGGTCCGCCTCAACGCGCCGCTGGTCCGTGATGTCGGCCAGGAACGTGATGACGCCGTCGCCGAGCCGCGCGACGCGCTGGTCGAACGTCCCGAGCATGTAGCCCTCGCCGAACGGCGTGTCGTACGTCACCTCGTGGACCCACGGCTCGCCGGTCTCGCACACGCGCACGTAGGCGTCGAACGCGCGGCTGCCGCGCATCTGCGGCAGCGCCTCGAGCAGGGTGTAGCGCTCGCCCATCGCGGCGGGCATGCGGAACTGCCGCAGGATCGCGGGATTGCCGTAGCCGAACGCGAAGTCGACGATGCGGCCGTCGTCGTCGCGCAGCGTCCAGAGGATGCCGACCGCGGTCGGGAAGCCGTCGAGCAGCCCGCGGAACGCGGCGGCGCCCCTGGCGCCCAGCGTCGCCTCCAGCTTCCGATCGTCGCCCCAGCTCTCGAGGGCCTCGCCGCTCGTCGCGGGCGCCTCCTCGAGGTCCATGCGCGCGACGAGGCCGTCGCGGAAGGCGTAGACGTGGCGAACGTCGTCGTCGGCGAGCGCGTTGCCGCCCGTGTCGCGGACGATCTGGTGGACGTCGACGGCGAAGCGGTCGTCGCCCGCGGGCACGACGCGCCGTGGCTCGAGCTGGACGTGGATCTCCGCGAACTGCCGCGTCCAGTACGCCCGGACCGCGTCGCGGCCGACCACGCGGCCACCCTCCCACGCGTTCGGCCAGTCGACGTCGTCGTGCATCATCGCCAGCGCGCCGTCGATGTCGCGCGCGTTGAAGGCCTGGTACGCCCGGCGCAGCAGCGCCTCGGGGTCCTCCGAGGCGATCACGCGGCGGGCAGGACCCGCGGCGCGGCGGCCCGGAGGCGCTCGAGCAGCTCGACGACCTCGGGGTCGCGCCCGTTCAGGCTCAGGGCCCGCTCGGCGGCCGCGATCGCCGCGCTCGTCCGGTCGGTGCGGGCGAGCGCGAACGCGTAGCGCGTCCACGCGGGCGCCGAGCCCTCGTCGACGAGCGTCGCCTGCTCGGCCGCGGTGACCTCCGCCCCGAGGTCGCCGGCGAGGTGGTGGGCGAGCGCGAGGTCGAGCAGCCCGTCGACGCTCGGGCCGAGGCGCCGCGCACGCTCGAGCGCGTCGATCGCCGGCCCCCGCTGCATCAGGCGCAGGCGCAGGCGCCCGACGCGCTCCCACGCGTCGGCGTCCTGCGGCGCGCGCTCGGCGGCGCGCTCGGCCGCCTCGGCGGCGAGGTCGAGCGCCCCCATGTCCTCGTAGATGCGCGCCGCGAAGCGGTGGGCGGCCGGGCGGTCGCGATCGACGCGCGCCCAGTCGCGCACGGCGCGCCCGGCGGCGGGGAGGTTGCCGGCCTGCCAGAACGCGAGCGTCATGAGCCGCAGCACCGACGCGTTGTTGGGCTCGGCGTCGCGCGCGTAGATCAGGCGCTGGGCGGCGAGCGCGAAGTCGCCCTCGGCCATCGCGTGCTGGGCGGCGGTCATGAAGCGCTGGACGCGCTCGGCGCCGGGATCGGGCGTGGAGAAGTCGACGAACTGCAGCGAGCCCGCGGGGATCGTGCGCACGCCGACGTTGAACTTCACGCGCGCCCATTGCTGCGGAGCGTGATCGTCGCCGGCGTCGGTGAAGTACACGCCGGTGACCGAGCCGACGCCCCACTCCGGGTAGCTGAGGCAGCGCGCGTAGCGATGCACGACCGAGTGATCGGGGACGCGCGAGCCGAAGGGGTCGTGACGCTCGCGCTCGGCCTCCGCGGCGCGGGCGCGCTGCTCGGCCTCGTAGGCGCGCCGGCCCTCCTCGGCCCGGCGCTCGCGCGCCGCGGCGGCGCTGACCTTGACCGCGTTGGCCGAGACGCGCCCGCCGCGCGAGCCCTCGGCGAGCTCCTCCAGCTGATCCGCCGCGTCGTTGATCGCCTGGAGGTGGCGCTCGTGCTCGAACTGGCGCCCGGGCGGCGCGATGTCGGGGTGCCAGCGCTTGGCCATGCGCCGGCGCGCTAGCTGCACGGCGCGCTTGTCGAAGGGCGGCTCGAGCTCGAGGAGCAGAACCGCCTGCTCGATGTCGAGGACGGTGGCCAAGCCTCCGAGGGTACCCCGTCCGAGGCGGCGCACGGCGCCGGACGGCGCCCGCGGCAGGCGTGGACGGGGCGACGTCGAGTGGTCGCTTCGGCGTCATCTGGACGCCTTGGGGACCACTCGGGCCGCGGACCGACCTCCCTGGCTGCCCGAGCCCTCCGCTTCAGTCGATGAGCTTGCGCTCCATGAAGTGGATCGCCAGGCGCCACATGACGAGCGCGAAGGCGACGATCGCCGCGAGATGGCCGAGGTCGGCCGGGACGAAGGGGCCGAAGACCGCGGCGCGCACGAGCTGCACGCAGTGGTAGAGCGGGTTGAGGTTGGCCAGCGCCTGGACCCACTCGGGGAGCTGCGAGAGCGGGAAGAACGTGCCCGCGACGAGGAAGAGCGGGGTCAGCACCGCGCTGATGACGTAGTTGAAGTTCTCGATCGACTTCATGAGCGCGGCGATGAGGATCCCGAACGAGGCCCAGCCGTAGCCCGCGATGAAGCCGATGAAGGGAACGGCGAGCATGCCCGGGCTCGGGTCGAGGCCGAAGACGATCGCGACGAGCATCGGGACGCAGCCGTAGACGGCGGCGCGCGCCGCGATCCAGAGCGCCTCGGCGGTGACGAGCTCCTCCGTGTCCACCGGCGTCGCGAGGATCGCGTCGTAGGTGCGCTGGAACTTGTACTTCACGAACGTCGAGAACATCCCGGGGAACGCGCTCGAGAAGAGCACGGCGGTGGCCACGGTCCCGGTCCCCACGAACTCGACGTAGTCGTAGCCGCCGACGCTCGAGACGAGCGACCCGAAGCCGAAGCCGAAGGCCAGCAGGTAGATCGTCGGCTCGACGGTCGCGGAGAACGTCGTCGAGCGCCAGTAGGAGGAGAAGTTGACGACCTCGCGCACGAGCACGCCCGCGAGCGCCGGCCGCTCGAGGCGCCTCATTCGATCTCCTCCCCCGTGAGCAGGACGAAGACGTCCTCGAGGTTCGCTGGGCGCCGATCGCCCTCGTCGCCGAAGGCGCCGTCGGCATCCAGCACCGAGACGCTCGTCCCCGTGCGCCGCGTGCGCAGGCCGCGCTCGCGCGCCGTGGCCTCGACCTCCGCCAGCCGGCGGGGCGGCCCGAAGAGCTCGAGCGCCTCGCGCCCGGCGTGCTCGGTGACGAGGCGCGCGGGCGGCCCGGCGGCGACGGCGCGACCGGCCGACATGATCGTCACGGTGTCCGCCAGCCGCTGGGCCTCCTCGATGTAGTGCGTGGACATGAGGATCGTCGTGCCCTCCGAGCGCAGGCGGTCGATGAGCGCCCAGAGCTCCTGGCGCACCTGCGGGTCCAGGCCGACAGTCGGCTCGTCGAGGAGCACGAGCCGCGGGCGGTGCACGAGGGCGCGGGCGATGAGCAGCCGGCGGCGCATGCCGCCCGAGAGCTCGCTGACCTTCGCGGTGCGCCGGTCGCGGAGGTTGGCCATGTCGAGCGCGGCCTCGATCGCCTCGTGGCGCGCCGCGCGATCGACGCGGTAGAGGTAGGAGAAGACGAGCAGGTTCTGCTCGACGGTCAGCGTCTCGTCGAGGTTGTCGAGCTGGGGCACGACGCCGCACTGGGCGCGGGCCGCCTTCGACTCGCCCGGGAGCGGATGCCCGAGGACCTCGAGCTCGCCCGCGTCGGCGACGGCCTGGGCGGTGAGGAGCTTCATCGTCGTCGACTTGCCGGCCCCGTTGGGGCCGAGCAGGCCGACGCACGTGCCCTCGGGGACGTCGAGGTCGAGGCCGTCGACGGCGGTCACGGCGCCGTAGCGCTTGACGGCGCCGCGCAGGCGGATCGCGGGTGGACCGGGCACGACCCTCCAGTGTGCCGCACCCGGTGCGAGCGCCCGGCGCCGGCTCTCAGACGCCGACGACCCCGCCCCCGCGCCCGGCGGACTCCAGCACGGCCGCCATGACCGCGGCGTCGCGCACGCCCTCCTCGAGCGACGCGGTCGGCGCGGTCCGGGCCCGCACGGCCTGCGCCCAGTCGACGAGGACCGCGCCGAGCGAGTCGTAGTAGTTCGTGCCCGTGCCCGACCAGCGGTCGGGCTCGCCGGGCCGCTGGAGCAGGGCGCCGCCGCCCGGCGCCTCGTAGCTGACGTGGACGGCGATGCTCCCGGCCGCGCCGAAGAGCCAGAGCTCGGGGATCGCCGCGGGCGTAGGCGTGCCCCAGCAGTACGTCTGCGTGGCGACGACGCCGGAGCGCAGGCGGCAGCTCACGGCGGCGCTGTCGGCGCCGGCCCAGCCCGGACGGCGGCTCGAGGTCCAGGCGCTTACCTCCTCGATCTCGCCGACG
>DATNGY010000205.1:0-4966 GCA_035605735.1 Solirubrobacteraceae bacterium | reverse complement strand
CCGTCGCCAAGGCCGTGCGCGGCGCGTAGCGGCGCGCGAGGCGGCGACGCCTCCCGTTTGTCCAAGACGGCCGCCCCGCGCTGCCGTACGGTGGGGTGAAATCGACCAGGCGGGGTGAGGCGCGAGATGGCAGGCGAGCCGGCGTTCTTCGAGCTCGGCGTCGAGGACGCCGAGCGCGGGCGCGCGTTCTACGAGGGGCTGTTCGGGTGGTCGTTCGAGCCCGGGCCGTCCGGGGCGGGCTGGGTCATAGGCACGCCGACGATCCGCGGCGGGATGCACCCGGGCGATCGGGGGGCGGCGCCGTACCTGTTCTTCGCCGTCGACGACCTCGACGCGGCGCTCGCGAGGGTCCGGGAGCTCGGCGGGACGGTCGAGGACACGCTCCCCGAGGGCGACGCGGAGTCCGAGGAGCGCTTCGGGCGCTTCAGGCTCTGCACCGACGACCAGGGGTCGACGTTCGGGCTGCACCAGGCGCCGGACCGGCGGTAGGGCCCGCTACGCCGCGCGAGCGTCGCGGCGCCCGTGGCCGAGCGCGTCGACGCCGGCGAAGAAGCGCTCGAGCAGGCCGGTCGTCTGCTCGGGACGCTCGATCTGGGGGACGTGTCCGCAGCCCTCCAGCACGATCTGCTGGGCGGCTGGCAGCCAGCGGGCGACGTGCTTGGCGAAGCCCGGCGGAATCAGCCGGTCGGCCGAGCCCCAGACGAACAGGCTCGGTGCCTCGAGGGCTGCCAGGCGCGGGTAGAAGCCGCCGCGGCCGAACGGGCGATCCAGGTAGATGTTGCGCGCCGAGGAGAGGAAGGCGACGCGGGCGCCGGCGCTCGCGTAGACGTTCTGGAACTCGTCGACGGCGACGTCGGCCACCGACGGGTCGACCTGGTCGGGGTCGGCGAACAGGCTCCAGAACTGGCGCGCCACGAGCGCGCGCGAGAAGCGGTGGGGCAGCATCCCGAGCTCGGGGCGCAGGAGCCGCACGATCGGGTGCCACTCGCGGCGCACGAAGGCGACGGCGGGGCACAGGAGCGCGAGCGCGCGGACACGCTCCGGCCGGTGCAGCCCGATCTCGAGCGCGACGCGCCCGCCCATCGAGTTCCCGACGAGGTGGGCACGCCCGACGCCGAGCGCGTCCATGACCTCGACCACGGTCTCGGCGAACCAGCGCGCGGTGTAGGGCCCGGTCGCCGGCTTGGAGGACGATCCGAAGCCCGGCAGGTCGAGGGCGTGGACGCGGTAGCCGGCGCGGGTCAGAGCGCCGGCGGTGTCGAAGAACGAGGCCTTCGTGGCGCCGAGCCCGTGGATGCAGACGACGTCGGCGCCCTCGCCCATCGTCAGCGTCGAGACGCGGCGGCCGGGCAGCCGGACATCTTGAACGCGCAGGCTCGGCGCCCGCCCGTTGGGCAGGCGGAAGAGGCCCTCGAAGCCGACGGCGAGATCGAGGTTGCCGCGCGCGTAGAGGGCGCGCTGCCAGAACGCCTGGGCGCCCGAGAGCTCGCCCTCGCGCAGCGCGAGCCACGTCGCGGCGTCGGTGCCGATGACGACGTCGGGGGCCCGCCGCGTCACGCCCCTGCGCACGCGCGCGACGCGGCTCGTGCACCGCACCTCCCAGGTGTGGCCGACGTCGCCGAGGCGCACGTGGTAGGTCGCGTCGAAGCCCGCGGGCGCCCCGAGATACCGCTCGGGCAGCGTGCGGAACGCATCCTCGACGCGCGTCAGGCGCTCGGCGTGGGACAACTGACCCGGCATTCCGGCCGCCCGACCCTACACCGGCGCCCGGGCGCTTCGCACGCGTCGTTCGGTCAGAGCGCGACGACGCGACCGACACCCTCGGCTCGGGCCCGGTCGAAGACCAACCGGGCGGCGACCAGGTCCTCGACGACGTGGCCCATGGCCTTGTACACCGTCACCTCGTCCGCGGCCCGCCGGCCCGGGGTCGTCCCCGCGAGGATCTCGCCGAGCTCCACGGCGCTCGCGGGGTCGAGGCCCTGGAGCTCGCCGCAGCCGACCGGCGTGGGGGCGAAGGCCAGCCGCGTCTCGACCACGAGCCGCCCGTCGCGGGCCAGCTCGACGGGCAGCTCGCCGGCCGGCGGGCGGTAGCCGATCGAGCTGACGTGCGCGCCGGGCGCGATCCACGCCGGCTCCACGACGGGCCGGCCGGCGTACGTCGTGAGCGCGACGACGTCGGCGCCCTCGGCCGCCTCCCGCGCGCTCGCCACCGCGCGGGCGCGCGGGTCGGCCGCCGCGACGCGCTCCGCGTCCTCGCGGCGCAGCGACGCGACCCGGATCTCGTCGAGGTCGCGCACGAGCGGGAACGTCGCGAGGTGGTGCTCGGCCTGCACGCCGGCGCCGACGATGCCGAGCACTCGCGCCTCGGGCCGCGCGCACGCGTCGCACGCGAGCGCGGCGGCGGCGCTCGTGCGGATCGCGGTGATGTAGGTGCCGTCCATGAAGGCCAGGCAGGCGCCGGTGTCGGCGTCGTAGAGGCCGATCGTCGCCAGGTGCGAGGCCAGCCCGCGGCGCGCGTTGCCCTCGAAGACCGTGACGACCTTGACGGCCATCGGTCCGCCCTCGCGGTGCCCTGGCATCGAGAGCAGCAACGCCTCCCCGGGGCGGGCGAGCCCGGTGCGGTCGGCGGCCTGGACCGCGCCGGCGCTGAGCGCCCGGAAGCCGTCGGCGAGCGCCGGGAGGAGCGCGCCGGGGTCGAGCAGCGCCTCGACCTCCGCGCGGCTCAGGACGAGGACGTCGAGGGGGGTCACAGCGCGTAGCCTTGCGCACCGTGCGCGAGATCCGCCTCCACGACACCCGCTCCGGGCGCCTGCGCCCGCTCGAGTCGCGCGATCCCGGGCGCCTCGGCCTCTACGCCTGCGGCCCCACGGTCTACGACCGCATCCACGTCGGCAACGCGCGCCCCTTCGTCGTCTTCGCGCTGCTGAAGCGCTTCCTCGAGCACGAGGGCTACGTGGTGACGCTGGTCGAGAACGTCACCGACGTCAACGACAAGATCTACGACGCGGCGCGCGCCCAGGGCCGGCCGTCCGACGGGCTCGCCCGCGAGATGACCGCCGCCTATCTCGAGGACACCGACCGCCTCGGCCTCGGGCGGCCGGACGCCGAGCCGCTGGCGAGCGCCACGATCGGCCCGATCGTCGATCTCATCCAGGCGCTCATCGACGGCGGCCACGCGTACGCCGCGGGTGGCGACGTCTTCTTCCGGGTGCGCTCGGATCCCGAGTACGGGTCGCTGAGCCACCGCGGGCTCGACGACCTCGACCAGGGCGAGGGGATCGAGGGCGCCGAGCGCAAGGAGGACCCGCTCGACTTCGCGCTCTGGAAGGGCCAGAAGGAGGGCGAGGACACCGCCTGGGACGCGCCCTGGGGCCGCGGGCGCCCCGGCTGGCACATCGAGTGCTCGGCGATGGCCGAGGAGCTCCTCGGCGTCGGCTTCGACGTCCACGGCGGCGGCAACGACCTCACGTTCCCCCACCACGAGAACGAGGCGGCCCAGACGCGCAGCGCCCGCGGGCGCGAGCTGGCGTCGATCTGGTTCCACAACGGCATGCTCCAGTTCGCCGGCGAGAAGATGGCCAAGAGCGTGGGCAACGTCACGACGCTCGCCGGCGCGCTCGACCGCTGGGGCCGCGACGCGCTGATCATGCTCTTCGTCTCGGCCCATCCCCGCGGGCCGCTCGTGTTCTCCGAAGCGACGATGGCCCAGGCCGAGGCGTCGGTGCGGCGCGTGCGCGAGGCCGCCCGGCGTCTGCGGGCTGGGCCGTCGCCGCCGGAGCTCGCGCCGCTCAAGGAGCGCTTCTTCGCCGCGCTCGCCGAGGACTTCAACACCCCGGCCGCGCTCGCCGTCGTCTGGGACTGGATCCGCGAGGCCAACCGCCGCGGCGGCGGCACCGGCGACGCCGACCTGCGCGAGATGCTCGCGGTGCTCGCCCTCGACGACCTCCTCGACGCGGCGGCGGACGACGGCGCCCCGGATCCCGAGGCGCTCGAGCTGCTGGCCCGCCGCCAGGAGGCCCGCGAGCGGCGCGACTTCGACGCCGCCGACCGCTTGCGCGACGAGCTCGCCGAGCGCGGCTGGCAGGTGCGCGACGCGGCCGACGGGCCGACGCTCGTGCGGACGCGGTGACGCGGCGGCTTGATCCACACCGGGTTGGCGGGCTCGTCCGCCGGTTCTCCGTCGCTTGGGAGGGTCCCGCAGGTCAGGTGGGAGAGCGCCGAGCTCGGCGGCACCTCAGCCGCGGTGCCGTTAGGGGATCGGCTTACAAGGCACCCCCGCCACCCCACGCCCGCCGGCACGGTCGCGTCGCGGAATCGCGACGGGCCGGGTACGTTGATCAGGCCATGGCGTTGACTGGTGATTACGAACCGAGCGCGTCGGCGTGGGTCCGCGAGCACGTCGAGCAGATCCTGCGCACCGGCACGACCGACGGCGTTACGATCAATGGCCTGCCCACCGTGCTGATGACCTACCGGGGCGCCAAGACCGGCAAGGTTCGCAGGACGCCGGTGATGCGTGTCGAGCACGAGGAGCGCTACGCGGCCGTGGCGTCCAAGGGTGGCGCCCCGACCAACCCGCAGTGGTACGCCAGCCTGGTCGCCGAGCCGGTCATCGAGCTTCAGGACGGCGCGGTGACCCGGGAGTACCGGGCGCGCGAGGTGTTCGGGGACGAGAAGGCCCTCTGGTGGCGCCGGGCGGTGGACGCGTACCCGGACTATGCCGACTACCAGCGCAAGACCGACCGCCAGATCCCCGTCTTCGTGCTCGAACCGGCCAGCGGGCGCACACCGGCCGGTGACGGCAGCGAGGGCTAGGGTCCGAGGAGGACCCCAACCTTCCCGTCGGCGATGCGGCCGCTCTGGTTCCTGCTTCGAATGGACCGCACGCCCCGACGCCGACCGTCTCGTCGGCATCACCGCGCTGGAACTCGATACCGACGGTCTCATCACCGCGATCACCTCGGTG
>DATNGY010000204.1:0-4244 GCA_035605735.1 Solirubrobacteraceae bacterium | reverse complement strand
TAGGGCAGTCTCGGCGCAAGCTTGAGCGTGGGGACGGGAGCGCTCACGTCAGCGGCCCAACGATAGAGCGCGTCCCCCGCGGAAGCGGGCCCGCAGACGGGCCTGCGCCGCGGAGCGTCAGCCCGGCCCCGCCCGGCTCAGACGGTACGTCGCGGCCATGTCCTCGTCCCCGAGGCCGGCCTCGGCGCCCTCGCGCAGCCGCCCCGCGACCGCGCGGGCCAGCGGCACGTCGGCGCCGGCCTGCTCCGCCGCCTCGACAACGAGCGCGCCGTCCTTGGCCGCGAGCGCGAGGCCGAACGACGTCGGCGCATTCTCGTCGGCCATGACCGCGGCCTTGGCGCGCGCGTAGGCGAGGTCGAGCGGGCCGCCCTCGACGGCCTCGAAGAAGCGCTCGGCGCCGAGCCCGAGCGCCTCGGCGAGCGCCACCGTCTCCGCCGTCGCCTGGGTGACCCCGAGGACCCAGCCGTTGACCACGAGCTTGAGGCGGGTGCCCGCGCCGGCGTCGCCGAGCTCGAGCGTCCGCGCGCCGATCGCCTCGAAGACCGGCCGGCAGCGCTCGAGCGCGGTGACCGGGCCCGAGGCGAGGACGATCAGCTGCCCCGCCTCGGCGGGCGCCTTCGTGCCGAGCACGGGCGCGTCGACGAACTCGACCCCGCGCGCGCGGGCGAGCTCGAGGGCGCGGTCGGTGGCGTCGATGCCGATCGTGGAGCTCTGGAGCCAGACGGCGTCGTCGCGCATCGCCGGGAGCGCCGCGGCGGCCACGGCGAGGACCGCGTCGGCGGCGGAGAGCATCGTGAGCACGACGTCGGCGCCGTCGACTGCCTCGGCCGGCGCGGTGGCGACGTCGATGCCGTCAGCGGCGAGTGGCTCGGCGCGCGTGCGGCTGCGGTTCCACGCCCGGACGTCGTGGCCCGCGCGCGCGAGGTTGCGCGCCATCGGCGCCCCCATGATGCCGGTGCCCAGGACCGCGACGACCATGCCCCGCTCATGCCCACCGACCGCGCGCCGGCAAACGTCAGGCTCCGGCCGGCTCCGGGGCGCCGGCGGCACGCGCCGCGCGCTGCGCGGGAAGGAACCCCGTCGCGACGACGATCACCGCCGCCGTTGCGCCGAGCTGTGCGGCGCTGAGGGCGAACGCGTGCCCGAGGTCGTCGCCGGAGCCGAAGAAGATCAGGCCGGTCACGGCGACGCCGAGCGCGTAGCCGACCTGCTGCGTCGTCGCCATCACGCCCGACGCGGCGCCCGCGCGCCGCGGGTCCACGGCGGTCAGCACGATCGAGGTGAGCGGCGTGTAGCAGAGGCCGATCCCCGCGCCGACGAGCACGAGCCCGGGCACGAGCGCGGCGATCGAGCCGCCCGTCCCGACATCGCCCACCACCACCGCGAGGAGGCCGAGGCCGGCGGCGAGGACGGCGCCCCCGACGGCGACGACAGCGCGGCCGAGGCGCGCCGTCAGCGCGGGCGCCGGGCCCGACGTGGCGACGTAGGACGCGGCCAGGATCGTGAACACGAGCCCGGCCTCGAGCGCGCCCAGCCCGCGCCCCTGCTGGAGGTAGAGCGCGAGGTAGACGAAGAACGCCGCCTGCGCCGCGGCCAGGACGAGCTGGACCACGAGCCCCGCCGAGAACGAGCGCCGGCTGAAGAGCGCGAGGTCGACGAGCGGCGCCGCGCCGCGCCGCGTCAGCCGCCCCTGGCGGACGATGAAGCCGCTCGAGACGATCGCGCCGGCGCCGAACGAGAGCCAGGTCCACAGCGGCCAGCCCGCCTGGCGGCCCTGGATCAGCGGCAGCAGGACGGCGACAAGCGCGACGCCCAGCGTGAGCGCGCCGGCCAGGTCGATGCGAGCCCGCGACGGCGCGCGCGACTCCGGGACCAGCCGCGGCGTGAGCGCGAGCGCCGCGAGGCCGACGGGGACGTTGATGAGGAAGCAGCTGCGCCAGCCGAGGCCGAGGAGGTCGCTCTCGACGAGGGCGCCGCCGATGATCTGGCCGCTCACGGCGGCCAGCCCGAGCGCCATCCCGTACGCGCTCAGCGCGCGGGCGTAATCCGGGCCGCGATAGGTAACGGCGAGGATCGAGAGCACCTGGGGCATCACGATCGCGCCGGCCGCGCCCTGGGCGACGCGCGCGGCGACGAGCGTCGCCGGGCTCGGCGCGAGGCCGCAAGCGGCCGACGCGGCGACGAACAGCCCAAGCCCGAGCGCGTAGACGCGGCGGCGTCCGAGCTCGTCGCCGAGCCGCCCGGCGACGATGAGGAAGGCCGCGAAGCTCAGGCCGTAGCCGGCCACGACCCACTCGAGCGAGCTCTCGCTCGCGCCGAGCCCGGTCGCGATCGACGGCAGCGCGACGTTCACGATGAAGAAGTCCAGGACGACCATGAAGGCGCCCGCGAGGAGCACTGGCAGCGCGCTCCAACTCGTCTGCGTGTGCGAGGAGGTCATGCCGGCAACGGTGCCGGTCGCGGTGCGTTCGGTCGATGACCTCGGAGGTAAGGGTTCGAAGGCCGCGCCGGCGCTAGCGTGCCCGGCGATGACCGGCACGACGCAGCGACCCGCCGTCGGCGAGCTCCTGCGCGACTGGCGCCGGCGCCGCCGTCTCAGCCAGCTCGACCTGGCGCTCGAGGCCGGCGTCTCGGCGCGGCACCTGAGCTTCGTGGAGACGGGCCGCTCGCGCCCGAGCGCCGAGATGGTCGTGCAGCTCGCCGAGCACCTGGAGGTCCCGCTGCGCGAGCGCAACGCGCTGCTGCTCGCGGCCGGCTACGCGCCGGCCTACGGGCAGCGCGACCTCGCCGAGCCCGAGATGGGCCCGGTCCGCGAGGCGATCGACCGCGTCCTGCGCGCGCACGAGCCCGCTCCCGCCCTCGTCGTCGACCGCCACTGGGGGCTCGTCGCGGGCAACCGCGCGATCGACCTCCTCACCGCAGGCGTGGCCGAGCACCTGCTGGCGCCTCCGGTCAACGTCCTGCGCCTGAGCCTGCATCCCGAGGGGCTCGCGCCGCGGATCGCGAACCTCGGCGAGTGGCGGGCGCACCTGCTCGACCGCCTCGGCCGCGAGGCCGTGGTGACGGGAGATCCCGCGCTCTTCGCGTTGCACGAGGAGCTCGCCGGCCTGCCGGCCGGCGGCCCGGCGCCGTCCCCCGACCTCGACAGCGGAGCCATCGCGGTCCCGCTGCGCCTGCGAGCGCCCGCCGGCGAGCTCGCGTTCATCAGCACGGCGACGAGGTTCGGGACCGCCACCGACGTCACGGTCTCCGAGCTCGTCATCGAGTCGTTCTTCCCGGCCGACGAGGCGACGGCCGCGGTCGTGCGGTCCTGGCTGGACTGAGAGGCCGTCTCAGACCACCGTCCGCTTGTCGGCCCGTCTGCGCAGCGTCCGCTGTGGGGACTAGCGGCCCTCTCGGATCTGTAGCCGGTTGCCGTCGGGGTCCTGGAACTGCGCGACGTAGCCCCAGGGGAACTCGAGCACGTCCGAGGCGAACTCGACGCCGCGGGACTTCAGCTCCTCGAACGTCCTCCGGATGTCGTCGGTCTCGATCGTGATCGACGCCGGGGGGCGTCCCATCGCCGGCTGGGCCTGACCCGCTGTCCCGGGCCAGAGAACCAGCTGGAAGTCATCGCCCTCGACGCCGACGGTCAGAAAGCGAGGCCCGTCGGGCGTCGGGTTCTCAACCCGCTTCTCCAGGCCAAGGACCTTCGTGTAGAAGTCGAGTGCCTTGTCCTGGTCGGTGACGAGCACGCTCGTGTAGAAGACCTTCTCCAGCATTGCTGTTCCTCCGGTGGTCGTGGTCATTACCACTAAGCCGAAGTTACGGCGGTGATTGAGCCCGATTCCGGCGTTGTTGCTGGAATCGGGCTTCTTCTTGGCTGTTATGTGTAGCCAAGAGTTTTGACCGGTGTTCCGTCGGGCAGATGTGGCATTCTTGCGGTGTGGTGCCGATACCGGGAGCGATGCATGTAGCCACGATCAGGCGCCGGCACGGCGATCGGGTCTATGAGTCGCACCTGGTGCGGCGCTCGATCCGGGAGGGCAAGCGGGTGCGCCACGAGACGATCGCGAACGTCTCGCGGCTACCGCCGGCGGCGATCGAGGCGCTGCGCCGCGCGCTGCGCGGCGAGGCGCTGATGGCGGCCGGCGAGGCGTTCGCGATCGAGGATCCGCTGGCGCATGGTCACGTCGAGGCGCTTTTGGGGGCGGCGCGGCGGCTGGGGCTGGCGCGGCTGTTGGACCGCGCGCCGTCACGCGAGC
>DATNGY010000203.1:0-2662 GCA_035605735.1 Solirubrobacteraceae bacterium | reverse complement strand
AGCGCGACCGTCGCGCGCTGGCATCCCGAGGAGGAGCGCTGGGAGCCGGCCGGCGTCCCGCTGCCGAGCACGCCGGAGGAGCACGCCGCCGAGCGCGCCGCGCTCGAGGCGCGGCAGGCGGCCGAGACAGACGAGCGCGGGTACGCGATGTGGGAGGTGCGCCTCGAGCTGCCCGACAACGAGCGCGCGGCCGCCGTGACCGCTCGGCTCGAGTCCGAGGGCCTCGCCGTCGTCTCCCGCTCGCATCACGTGGTCGTCGGCGTCAAGACCGAGGACGACGCGCGCTCACTTGCCGAGCGCCTCCGGGCCGAGGTGCCCGACGCCCTGAGCGTGACCGCCGAGGGAAGCGCCGCGGTCGCCATGGACGAGGTCGATCCCCTCACGCTCCTCAGCGGTCGCTGGCGCCGCACGTGACGCCGGCGCCCGCGCCGGCACGGAGATCACGAGCGTCGACGCGAGGTGGTCATGCCAGCCCTGGCGGCGATCGTCGACGAGGATCCAGAGGAAGCCGGCGCCGAGGGGAATCGCCGCCAGCGCCATGCCGACGAGCCGCGTGAGCGCCTGACGGTGGCCGACGCGCCCGCCGGCGCGGTCGATCACGCGCACGCCCATCACGCGCATGCCGGGCGTCTGGCCGGTCAGCCTCCAGAACGTCGCCAGGTAGACCGAGACGATCGCGAACCACCAGAACCCGGTGAGCGCGGCGAGGGCGGGGTCCCCGCTGTGGAAGTCGATCCCGACCACGCGTCCCGCGAGCGCCACGGCCAGGCCGGCGATCGTGGTGATCGCGACGAGGACGGCACCGTCGATCGCGAGCGCGATCGCGCGCGTGATGAAGCCGGCGAGCGCGACGGTGGTCACGGACCGCTCGCGGGCGCGTCGGCGATCTCGGTCGTGGGGGCGCCGCGCGGGCGTCGGCGCAGGATCCGCCGCACCCCGCGCTCGAGCACGTCGTCGGCGGTCGTCGTGCGATCGCGGATCTCGTCCGCCATATCCGTCGCGAGGCCGGCGCTCTGGGCGGACAGGGCCTGGCGCACCTCCTCGCTGGCGGCGACGTGCGCGACGACGCGCCGCAGCTCGTCGCTGGCAAGCACCTGCTCGGTCGCGGCGTCGGCGAAGCGGCTGGCCAGCGCGCGGGCCAGGAGGCGCTCGAGGGCGGGGTCGTCGAGCAGCGCGACGACGCGCGCGTCGAACGCCTCGCTGCCGATCACCCGCGCGACGAGCGTGTCGAGGGCGGGCTGGTCGACGAGGTGCGCGACGAGCCGCTCGGCGCCGTCGCCGGCGAGGAGCGCGTCGGCCGCGCGGATCCCCACCCGGTGCTCGCCGGCGATCGCGATCAGGCGCTCGAGCGTTTCGCCGTCCAGCAGCTCGGCCACGATCCGCTCGATCAGATCGGCCGACGCGCGCCGTCCCTCCTCGAGCAGCCGCGCCTCGTCGCGCAGCCCGCTCTGCTCGGCGGCGGCGAGCAGCGCTCCGAGCGGATAGCGCACGGGCCAGAGTGCGCGGCTCTGCCAACCCACGGCGGCGACCCGCAGGCCGACGCCGGCCGCGGCGCGCGCGGGGCGGGCCAGCGCGACCGTCGCGCCGAGGCCGACGCGCAAGAGCGCGGCGCCGGTCGGCGCGCGAAGGTCCGGGGCGCTCTCGTCGCTGTCCACGGCGGCGCGCCTCAGGCCGCGACCGCCGCCGGCCGGAAGGGACGCTGCTCCATCTCGCCGTCGGGCTCGACGGTCAGCGCGGTCGACTCGGGGACCTCGTGCCAGGCGCCCGGAAGGTCGGCCAGCGGCTCGGAGACGATGAGGCGATCGCCCTCCCGCAGGCGCTGCAGGCGCGTGTTGTCCGGATACATGTGCTGGACCGTCCGCACATCGGCAGAGGCGAACAGCGTGCGCGAGCGCCGTTCCGTCGAGTAGCGGGCGGCCCACAGCCGCTCGCCGTTGGTCACGCCGAAGCTCCCCTGTACCGCGTGCTCGACGCCGAGCCGATCGGCCGTCGCCTCGACCAGCCCGAGGGCTCGCTCGAGCGCGCCGAGCGGGTCCTGCTCGAGGCCGAAGGTCAGGGCGAGGTGGAAGACGACCTCGGAGTCGGTCGTGCCCTGGATGTCGGGGAAGAGCTCCGGATCGACGGCCAGCATCAGCTCGCGCCGCAGCGTCCGGAAGCCGTTGATGACCCCGTTGTGGACGAACAGCCAGCGCCCGTGGCGGAACGGATGGCAGTTGTTCTCCTGCACCGCCGTACCCGACGTCGCGCGGATGTGCGAGATGAACAGCGGCGACTCGATGTGGCTCGCGAGGTGACGGAGGTTCACGTCGCCCCACGCCGGCGCGACGCTGCGGAACACGCCCGGCCCGTCGCCGACGCCGTACCAGCCGAGACCGAACCCGTCGCCGTTCGTCGTCTCTGCGCCCATGCGCGAGTGCAGGCTCTGGTCGATCAGCCCGTGCTTGGGCCTGAAGAGCAGCTCCTCGATGAGGACGGGCTGCCCGTGCCACGCCATCCAGCGACACATGGTGCTCTGCCGGGCGGCCGCTCAGCCGCCCAGCACCTTCGCCTTCTGCGCGGCGAACTCCTCTTCGGTGAGGATGCCCTGATCGCGCAACTCGCCCAGCTGCTTGAGCTGCTCGATCGTGTCGGGCGCGACGCCCCCGGCGGGAGCGGGCGGCGG
>DATNGY010000202.1:0-10762 GCA_035605735.1 Solirubrobacteraceae bacterium | reverse complement strand
CCGAGCGCTTCAAGCTCGCCGACGAGGCCCGCCGGCGAGGGATCGAGCCGATCGAGCTGACGTTCGAACGCCCGCTCGAGTCGCTCGTGCAGGAGGCACTCGAGGGCGGTGCGGACGGGCTCGCGATGGCGGGCGGCGACGGCTCGCAGGCGATCGTCGCTGCGATCGCCGCGGAGCTCGATCTGCCCTATGCGTGCGTGCCGGCGGGCACGCGCAACCACTTCGCGCTCGACCTCGGCGTCGATCGAGACGACGTCGTCGGCGCCCTCGACGCGTTCGTCGACGGCGGGGAGCGCCGGGTGGACCTGGCCGAGGTCAACGGGCGCGTGTTCGTCAACAACGTCTCGCTCGGCCTCTACGCCGACGCCGTCCAGCGCACCGGCTACCGCGACGCGAAGCTGCGCACGCTGCTCGACACCGTGCCCGAGGTGCTCGGGCCCGACGGGACCGGGCTGGAACTGCAGTGGACGGGCCCCGGCGGGCACGAGCACCATTCCGGAGCGGCGATCCTGGTCTCGAACAACCGTTACCGGCTGGGCCGTGCGGTCGGCTCGGGCACACGCCCGAGGATCGACGACGGGCTCCTCGGGATCACGGTCGTCGGCGCCCCGATCGGCCGCGGCGGTGAAGGACGCCTGCCGCAGCGACCGTGGCGGGAGTGGACCGCGCCGGTCTTCGAGGTCGACGCCACCGGCCCCGTGCCCGCCGGCATCGACGGCGAGGCGGCGAAGCTCCAGCCGCCCCTGCGCTTCCACATCCGCCCCGGCGTCCTGCGCGTGCGCATCGCCCACCGCCATCCCGGCGCCTCACCGTCGGCCATGATGCCCGAGGGCCTCGAGCAGAGCGTCCGCGCCCTGGCGCGGATCGCCGCCGGACGCGACCCCGCGAGCGCCGCCGCCCGCGAAGCGGTTCCCACGCGGTCCAGCCAACCGACCACGAAGGAAAGCTGATGGACATCTTCGAAGTCGAGCAGAAGGAGCGCGTCAGCCGCGAGGAGGTCGCTGCGCGGCTGCGCACCCTGGCCGACATGCTCGCGCGCCACAACGACCTCGAGTTCGAGCGCGGCGGAATGCGGTTTACCGCGCACGTGCCCGACGAGGTCGATCTCAAGATCGAGCTGGAGGTGGAAAGCGACGAGCGCGAGCTGGAGATCGAGCTCACCTGGTGACGAGACACGCCCGAACGGCGAGAGCAGCCTGCGGCTGCATTGCTGCGCCTTTGAGTTCGCGCTCGGGTGTGCCGCGTCGTCATCGCCCTGGCGGCGCGGAGTCCAGCCGCCCTCGAATCTCGCGCCAGAGGTCGCGGTAGGCAGGGGCTGCGCGCCCGCGCGGGGCGAACTCCTCCAGTACCGTGCGCCGTACGCCCATGCGCTCCACGTCGGCGCTGGCCGGGATCACGGTCCGCAGCACCGAGCGGTGGTCGGCCAGCTGGTCCATGACCTCGCGGTGCAGGCGCTTGCGGCCGTCGACCATCGAGAAGAACAACAGGAGCATTGTCTCGTCGCCCGCGACCCGTTCGAGCTGGGCGAACGTTCGCGAGGAGAGCGTGGCCGGGATCACGGGGACGAGCAGCGCGTCGGCGGCCTCGAACACGCTTTCGGAGAGCAGCGAGATGCTCGGCGGGCAGTCAAGGAAGATGTAGTCGTAGTCGGGCCGGAGCGGCGCGAGCAGTCGGGCCAGGCGGCGCGTCGGGCGTTTGGTGGCGTCGAGCGCGAGATCCAGGTGGCGGTAGGAGAAGTCGGCCGGCAGCAGGTCCAGGCGCTCATGATCGGTGCCCTTGATGGGGGCGGAGATGTCGCGCTTGCGGCGGACGAGCGCGTGGCCGCCGCCCTTGACCTTCGGCTTGACCCGGAACAGGTAGGTGCTCGCGCCCTGCGGGTCCAGGTCCCAGAGCAGCGTGCGAGCGCCCTCCTGGGCCGCGAGGTAGGCGAGGTTGACCGCGGCCGAGGTCTTGCCCACCCCGCCCTTGATGTTGTACGTGGCCAGGATCAGCGTCACCCGAAGACCTCCCGCACGAGCCTGCGCTGCTCTTGGGCGGCGAACGCGCCGAAGCGCTCCCCGAACTCCGCGCGGGCCTCGTCCTGCTGGGCCTCCACGCGTTCCACGAGCTGTCCCATCGCCATCAGCGCGGCGGTCCCGTCGTTGAGTGCGCCGACCTCGTCGCCGAGCGAGTGGATCAGCTCGGCCTGCACCTCGCGATCCTGAAAGCGGCCGAGCGTGTCCTGGAGGTCCTTGAGCGTGCGCACCATCGGCTTGGTGACCTCTGCGGGTACAGGGTCGCGAAGAACTCGAGCAGGTACCGCAGCTCCGGGCGTGGGCTCCAGCCTCACGTTACCGGAGGCGGTGAGTCGAGCGAGCACGCTACCGCGCACGTCGGCGGTCCGCATGATTGGGCACCATCGGCCACTAGGGCTCCGCACGGCGTCGAGCATGTCCTCATGCGTCGTGGAGCGAACACGAGAAAGGCCCGCCTGAGAGGGCCTTTCCTCGAGCGCGCCCTGCAGGATTCGAACCTGCGACCTCATCCTCCGGAGGGATGCGCTCTATCCAGCTGAGCTAAGGGCGCCGCGCCCGCGGATCGTAGCGGGCGTGGCCTCAGAGCCGGGCGGGCGCGCCGCGCGCGCGGAGCAGCGCGGCGAGCTGGCGGCGCTCGCGCTCGGCCGGGCGCCGCAGGGCGCGCTTGAGCGCGACGCGCCCGGCGAAGGTCGTGAGCTGCAGGAGGTCGTCGGCGCGAGCGGCGCGCGCTCCGCGCCGCTCGCCGACGACCGCCCGGCGCTGACGCGCGAGGAGCTCGAACGGCTCACCGCCGAACGCGCGCCGCGACGCGTGCGCCTCGTGGTGCACGACGCGCGCGGCGGGCCACCACCACGTGGCCACGCCGGCGTCGCGGGCGCGCAGGCCCAGCTCGAGGTCCTCCGCGTAGAGGAAGATCCGCTCGTCGAACGGCCCGAGGCGCGCGAGCGTCGCCGTCCTCGCCACCAGGCAGCAGCCGACGGCCCAGGCGACGGGCCGCGGCCCATCCGCGCGCCACGGCTCGACGCGCCGGCGCAGGGGGTCCGGCAGCGCCGCGGGCGGGACGAGCGCGGTGAGGGCGGAAGCCGGCGAGACCGGCTCGGCGTGGACGGAGTCCTGGCGCGTGCCGTCGGGCCGCAGGACGAGCGGGGCCAGCAGCCGCTCGGGCGCGCCCGCGCGCAGCGCCTCGGCGCCGAGGTCCGCGAGCGATTCGTCGACGAGCTCGACGTCCGGGTTGAGCACGACGCACGCCGGCCTGCCGGCCGTGGCGACGCCGGCGTTGGCCGCTCGCCCGAAGCCGACGTTGTCGAGTCCGAGGACCGCCGCCCCTCCCTCCCACGCCCGCGCCGTCGCGGGCGAGCCGTCGCCCGAGCCGGCGTCGACGACGACGACCTGCGCGCGCGGGAGGTGGCGCTGGACGGAGGCGAGCAGGCGCCGCAGCTCGGGCTCGGAGTCGTGGGTCACGGTCACCAGCGCGAGGTCCTCCCCGGCGGCGCGGCGCGGACGCTCGGGCAGGACGCGCGCGATCGCGGCCCGCCAGCGGGCCCGCGCGGCCGGGAGGTCGAATGCGGCGGCGACCCGCGCGCGCCCTTCGGCTCCCAGCCGCCGGGCCTCGGTCTCGTCGCCGAGCACGCGAACGAGCGCGCGCGCCGCCGCGGCCGCGTCGCCGGGCGCGTACGTGACGCCGCCGCCGGCGGCGAGGATCTCGGCCGGACCGCCGGCAGCGGGAGCGACGACGGGCCGGCCGCCCGCCATCGCCTCGAGGACGACGAGCCCGAACGGCTCCTCGTCGGCGCAGTGCAGCAGGCAGCTCGCCGCGCCCAGGGCGGGGCGCGGGTCGTCCAGTGCGCCGGCGAACTCGACGCGGCCGGCGAGGTCGTCCGCGGCGACCCGCGCGCGCAGCGCTGCCACGAGGTCCGCAGCGGCGCCGTCGACCGCGTGTCCGGCGACGACGAGCCGCAGCGCGGGGAGCTCGCGCGCGGCGAGCGCGACCGCCTCGAGCGCGAGGTCGGGCCGCTTCCAGCGCACGAGCGCGCCGAGGAGCAGCGCGCGCGGCGGCTCGACGGTCGGCGCCGGCGCGTCGAAGCGCGACACGTCGACGCCCGGCTCGGCGACCGCGAGGCGCTCGCCGAGGCGGCCCGCCGCGTCCAGCCTTGCGGCGATCGTGCGCGAGAGCGCGATGACGACGTCGGCGCGCGCGGCCGCGCGGCGGACGACCGCCCCGACGACGCCTCCCGGGGTGAGGTCGCAGTGCTCGAACACGAGCGGCGGGCCGCCGCGCCGGCGCCCCAGCGCGGCGGTCGCCGCGAGCAGGCTGCGCATGTTCCAGGCGATGACGGCGCGCGGGCGCAGCGCGCCCGCCGCGACCGCGATCTCGCGCGCGTGAGCGGCCAGCCGCGCCGAGGCCGCGGCGCGCATGCGCGGTCCCCCGCGCAGCTCGAGCGACCGCGCCGGCCGGGCGAGCACCGGCAGGCCGGCGGCCCGCGCGCGCTGCGCCAGCGGCCCCTCGGGACAGAGCAGGACGACCGGCTCGGCGAGGCCCGAGGCGACGTCGAGGAGGATCCGCTCGGCGCCGCCCGTGCCGCCCGCGTAGCTTACGAAGAGGATCGGGCCCTCGGCCACGCCTCTCAGAACCCCGACGCGGGATGGCCGCCCGCGCGCGGACCGCGGTAGGCCCGGGCCGGGACGACGCGCTCGATCGGCACCACCGCCCCGCGCCGCAGCGCCCGCCGCTCGCCCACGAACGCCGGCAGCGCCGGCACGGCCCGCGCGGCGCCGGCGAGGAACGCGCGCAGCTCGCCGCCCTGGGCGCAGCGGGCCGCGCGCGCGAGCTGGCGATAGAGAACCGGCCCCAGCCACCACCGCGCCGGGAAGGCGCGCGCGCAGAGCAGGAGCGTGTTGCGCTCGACGGCCGCGACGATCCGGTCGCCGTCGGCCGAGGCGCCGTTGAAGTGTCGTGCCACCGCGCGCGGCTCGTAGCGGCAGCGCCAGCCGCCCAGGCGCAGGCGCAGGGCGAGGTCGACGTCCTCGAGGTAGGCGCCGAAGCGCTCCTCGAAGCCGCCCGCGGCGGCGAAGGGGGCGCGGCGGAAGAGCGCGGCGCCGGCGCACGCGCCGAAGACCTCGCCCGGCTCGTCCCAGCGGCCGTCGTCGGCGCGCCCCCGCCCGCGCTGCTCGCAGATGCCGTCGCGGCGCAGCACGTCGCCGCAGTCGTCGAGCACGCTCGGGTCGGCGAGCGAGACCATCTTCGTCGCGACCGCGGCCGCGCCCGGATCGCCCTCGAGCGCGGCCGCGGCGTGCTCGAGCCAGGCCGGCTCGAGCTCGACGTCGTTGTTGATCAGCGCGACCGCGTCGCAGTCCGGGCCGGCCGCCGCGACGCCGCGGTTGGCCGCGCGAGCGAAGCCGCCGTTGCGCCCGGCCTCCACGACGCGCACGTGCGGCCACGCCGCTCGCAGCCACCCCGCCGTGCCGTCGCTCGAGCCGTCGTCGACGACGACGATCTCGTCGAACGGCCGGGACTGGGCCGCGAGCCTGGGCAGGCACCGCGCGAGCCAGTCGCGGCCGTCGTAGCTCGGCACGACGGCCGCGACGCGCAGCGGCTGCGACATGCGCGCGAGTGTATGAGAGCTGCAACGCTTCGGCCCCCCACCCGTACAGTGAAGTGTGACCATGCTCTTCACCAGCAAGAAGACCCAGCCCGTCGGCGCCGACGAGGCGCTGCCCGGGCGCGAGACCCCGATCCCGGTGCCCGAGCGCCACGAGGTCCTCGACACGCCGCTGCAGCCCCCGTTTCCCGCCGGACTGGAGACCGCGGTCTTTGGCCTCGGCTGCTTCTGGGGCGCCGAGCGCATCTTCTGGACGGCGCCAGGCGTGTATACGACCGCGGTCGGCTACGCCGGCGGCCACACGCCGAACCCGACCTACGAGGAGGTCTGCAGCGCGCGGACCGGCCACGCCGAGGTCGTGCTCGTCGTCTTCGACCCCGCGCAGATCTCCTACGAGCAACTGCTCAAGCGCTTCTGGGAGGGCCACGACCCGACCCAGGGGATGCGCCAGGGCAACGATGTCGGCACGCAGTACCGCTCGGCGATCTACACGACCTCCGACGCCCAGCGCGAGACGGCGGAGCGCTCGCGCGAGGCCTTTGGCCGCGCGCTGGCCGACGCGGGCCACGGCGAGATCACGACGGAGATCGCGCCGCTGCGCGACTTCTTCTACGCCGAGGACTACCACCAGCAGTACCTGGCCAAGAACCCGTGGGGCTACTGCGGCCTCGGCGGGACCGGCGTGAGCTGCCCCGTCGGGGTGGCCACCGGCGCGCAGGCCTCGTAGCCGGACGCACGGGCGCGCGATAGCCCGACGCACCCCCGGGTAGGACGGCGGTGTCCCAGGAGGAGACCACGTTCACCCGGAGGTGAGATCGTGCGCACCGCGCGTGCAGCGTTGGTAGGGGTCGTCGCCACTCTCATGACCGCGACCGCCGCCCAGGCGGCGCCGGAACTGTCGACCACCAATCGGCTCCAGGACCGCCGCGAGGTCGCGGCCGGCCAGCGGTCGTACGTCGAGGGGTTCCAGGACGGCCGCTTCTACGCCAACGGCTGGCACACGACCGGCGAGATGGGCGGGGTCTGGAGCCCGCCGCTGAAGCTCGTCGACGGAGTGTGGTTCGGCGTCGGCGACGAGTGGGTCGGTCCCGCCACGAAGTTCTCGAGCGGCTGGGGCTACACGCGCTTCGCGCTGCCCGACGCGGGTGGCCTGCGCCTCGAGCGAACGGACTTCGCGCCCGACGGGCGTCGCGCGGTGCTCTTCGGACTGCGGCTGACGAACCCCGCCGCCGCCAAGACCGTGACCGTGAAGGTCGACGCGCACTCCGAGCTGTTGAGCGCGTACCCCTGGGGCTTCACCGGCGTGACGCCGAACGCGAGCGACAACATCGCCGACCACGGCGCCTACGCGAGCGGCGCGCTTCAGTTCACCGACGACGGCGCGCTCCCCGGCGCGCCAGAGCACCACTACGCCGCGCTCGTGGCCTCCAACCGCACGCCCGCCTCGGGCGAGGCGGCGGAGACCGGCGGCGCCTACCGCGGCCCGCAGGGCACGAACGTCTGCAGCGCGCAGGAGCCGCCGAGCGCCTGCGACGACGGCCCGTTCGGCAAGGGCACCGGCGGCGAGCTGCGCTACTCGGTGACCGTCCCCGGCGGCGCGAGCAGGACCGTCTGGGTTGCCGTCGCGGGCTCGGACAAGGGGATCGGGCCGGCGCGCAGCGAGCTCGCCGCCGCCCTGCGCGCTCCCGCCGGCGCGCTCGCTGCGAAGGTCGCCGCGCGCACGCGCCTGTCGCGCTGGTCGCAGGTCTCGCTGCCGGGCGACACGCTGCTGCAGCGCGCGGTCGACTGGGGCAAGCAGAACATCGCCGACCTCACGCAGACGGCCTCCGACCTGCAGATCCGCTGGACGAACCAGGGCCACCAGTTCCCGGCGCCGCTGGGCACAGTGCCGTTCGCGCGCTGGTTCGGCGCCGGCTACCCGGACTACCCGTGGATCTTCGCGACCGACGGCGAATACACGAACTTCGCGGCCGTCGCCCTCGGACGGTTCGCGGTCGCCAAGGACCACCTCCGGGCGCTGCGCGAGATCTCCGACATCCTCAACGACCGCTCGGGGATCGTCGTCCACGAGGCCGTCTCTGACGGCTCGATCTGGTTCGGCCGCGACTCGCAGACGACGGCGCCCAACGGCACGAAGACGAACGACTTCAACACCGACGAGACGATCAAGTTCCCGAGCGCGGTGGCGCTGATCTGGCGCTGGACCGGTGACGACCGCTTCCGCGACGAGATGTACGACTTCGCCAGGCGCAACCTCGAGGTCGTCGACCGCAAGCTCGACGTCGACCACGACGGCTGGCCCGAGGGCTCCGGCAACGTCGAGCGTCCGGGGATGGGTCCGGAGAAGCTCGACAACGGCGTCTATTACATCCGCTCGCTCTACGACCTCGCCGACATGGCGCGCTCGAAGCACGACATCGCCACGTGGGCGTGGGCGCGCAACCTCGCGCGCAGGCTCCAGCGCCAGTTCGAGGGGACGTGGTGGTACACCGCCGCCCAGCAGTACGCCGACTCGCTCATCGACCCCGGCAACGTCCAGTCCTTCCAGAAGCACTGGATCGGCCAGGTGCCGATGGAGGCCGAGCTCAACCGCGGCGACCGGACCACGCCGGGCGTCGCCGCGCGCGGCCACGGCGTCACGGCGCTGGCCGGCCGCGAGAACTCGTGCTTCAGCGGCGACCGGCCCGGGAGCCTCGGCCTCTTCCACACCGGGTGCGGCGGCAGCGCCGACGGCAAGGGCGACTTCGAGATCTTCTCGCTGACGACGTCGATCCAGGCCGTCGGCGAGGGGAACTACGGGCGCCTCGGGTCGGGCCAGCAGCAGCGCTACACGCACGCCAACGCCGAGACGATGTTCTCCGAGCCCGCGACGGGCGGCACGCCCGACGAGCAACCGGGCGCGATGCCGGAGATCTTCCCGTCGTCGCCCAACGGCGATCCGACGGCCGGGATCCCACCGAACATCGACCGCTGCTCGACGTGCCGCTCGATGGTCATGCAGGCGTGGGGCAACTACGGCACCGCGTGGCCCGTGATCCACCAGCAGCTCGGGGTCAGGCCGTTCCTGAACCGCTCCGAGCTCGTGGTCGTCCCGCAGGTGCCACCCGGCCAGCCGAGCGTCGCGGGCTCGCGCATCCGGCTCGGGGGCGGCTGGGTCGGCGTCTCTGCGTCGCACGCGGGGAGCAGCTACACGACGACGGTCGACGCGCGGCGCACGCCGGCGCGCAGGCTCTTCGTCGGGCACACGCTCCCGCGCGGAGCGACGCCGGTCGCGGTGCGCCTCGACGGCCGCTCGCTGCCCCGCTACCGCGCCACGCTGACGAACCGCGGGCTCGAGGTGACGGTGCGCGCGCGGCCGGGCGCGCAGCACACGCTCACGATCCGCGCCGCGTAGCAGACGCACGGGAGGCCCGCCGCGAGCGGCGGGCCTCCCGTTCTGCGCGGGGGTCGGCGCAGAGCGCGCCGCCCCGGGGCGTGCCTCCAGCGGACAGGCGCCGAGCCGGGCCCGGCGTCCTGGCGCATGCCCCCGGTGGGGTCTAGCGGACGATCGCGACCCTGATCGTCCGCACCGACTTGCCGATCGCCAGGTGCTTGACCCTGACGTTGCGGTTGGTCCTCACGGTCCGCGTCGCACGCTTCATGACGTGCTTGTGCTTGCCGTACATCTTCACGGCGATGCGGGCCTTGACCTTGCTCGACCGCACGTGCACGACGAGCACGCGCTTGCCGCCCTTGAGGCGGACGACGCGCGCCGAGCGCACGTAGGCCTTCTTGGAGGCCTTGTGGGCGTGCTTGGCCGCCTGGCGCAGGTCGGCCGGAGCGTGCGAGCCGGCGCCGTAGACGGCCCCGTACACCGAGCCCGTGGTGTGGGAGATCGGCGTCGGTAGGCCATTCGAGCCGGGCACGAACGGCCCGTTCGGCGACGTGCTGCCGCCGCTCGTCGGCGTGCCGAACGGCACGTCGATGTGGCGGAGCAGGCCTTCGTCCTTGAACCAGGCGACGAGGTCCACGGAGCCGTGGCTGGCGAGCAGCTCGACCGCGGCGTTGCCGTTGCGGTCGGTGTTCCGGCAAACGCCGATGCCGTCACGCCCGGCGTCACTACCGTCGACGTACAGCGGCCCGCGCGACGTCGGGACCGTGCCCGAGAACCCGTTGACCTGGGCGACGATGTCGCCCGTCGGGTAGAAGCAGACCTTCTCGTTCGCGAAGGCCGAGCCGTCGATGTCGTTCGCGTGCGCGACGACGATCCGCGAGCTCTGGTTCTCCGCGCCCGCGCCCTTGGGCACGTACGTCAGCGTCTTGGAGAACAGGTTGCCGATCGTCTTCGTCACCGCGTTCGACGTCTTCGGCGTGTCGCTCACCGGCTGGTACGGATAGCGGGCGGTCGCCGAGATGCTCGCGGTCCCGAGCGTCGCGACGCCCTGCAGGTCGCAGCCCCCGTTGAGGTTGGTCAGCGAGTTGCCGTGGGCGTCGCGCAGCGCGTCGAAGTAGAACCCCGTGTTCGGGTTGAACGACACCTGCGCCTCGCCGTGCTCATCCGTGTAGATCGCCACGTCGCGCGGCCCCGCCGGCGTGCGACGCGGCTGACCGACGAGGCGGTTGCACTTCGTGTCGGCCGAGACCGACGGGGTGTTGGCGCGGGCGATGTCCCAGTTGTCGTACGCCCCGTCGACGAGGAACCCCTCGAAGTTGTTCCCCTGCGCGGGCCCGTCGACCCCGGACGCGTTGCCCCCGGCCGACGTGGCCGGGATCCACTGCACGTAGTACGGCGCGTACAGGTTGTGCTTCGCGCTCGAGCCGTTGTGATCGCGGCTGTCGACGTTGCTCTTGTCGGCCTTGGCGAACCCGCCGGCGCCGCTGACGTCCGTCGCGCCGCCGCTGTTCTGGGCGATCTGGAGGTCGACCCGGGCAGCGGGCATCGGGGCGTCGTCGGCGTCCAGCGCGCCGTCGCTGAGCAGCGAGCCCAGCCGCTGCGGGTCGAACGGACCCGCGGCGCCCGCGGCGCCGTCGCCGAAGACCCGCGAGAACGGGCCGAGGTCGCCGCCGCCCGGACAATCGTCGACCTGGTCGCGCGTCACGAGCCCCGGGCCACAGAAGCCCGGCACGTGGACGTCGGGCAGCGCCGACTGAGTGTCATGGATGTCCCAG
>DATNGY010000201.1:0-2366 GCA_035605735.1 Solirubrobacteraceae bacterium | reverse complement strand
GACGGCCGCGCTCGCCCGCGCGCACCGCGCCCAGGAGGAGCGAGCGCTCGAGGAGCTCCGCGCGCTGGTCCCCTCGCTCGCCGCGGCCGTCCTCGCCCGCGACGTGGCGGGCATCGACACCTACGACGCCTCGACGACCGGCGCGGCCGACGCCGCGCGCAAGCCCGTGCGCAAGGCCGCCGAGCGGGTGCGCGAGGCCGCCGAGGGGGTCGAGGACACGGCCGCCGACGTCGAGGCGAAGGCGAGGCCGGCCCGCAAGCGCAACACCGCCGCGCGGCGGTCGAGCGGACGCAACACGCGCCCGGCGGGCAAGAGCTCGTGAGCGTCAGCCCGGCGCCGGCTCGCTGTGCACCACCTTCGTGAGCGTGAGCTCGTCGAGCAGCTCCGGGCCGTAGCCGAAGCCGGTGCCGCTCGCCCCCTGGGGCTGGGCGGCGCCGCCCGGCGCGCCGCCCCACACGGCGTTGACCTTGACCGTCCCGGCGCGCAGCTCGCGCCACGCGCGCTGGGCGTGTGCCTGCGAGGGCGTCAGGACCGTCGCGGCGAGGCCGTACTCGGTGCCGTTCGCCGCGGCCAGCGCGGCCTCGAAGCTCGCGACCGCGCTCACCGCGGCCACGGGCCCGAACGTCTCCTCGCGCATGACCGCCATCGCGTCGTCGCAGTTCTCGAGCACGGTCGGCGGGTAGAAGAACCCGGGACCGTCGGTCGGCTCGCCGCCCGCGCGCAGCCGCGCGCCGGCGGCCACGGCCTCGACCACGTGGCGATGGACGATCTCGCGCTGGCGCTCGTCGACGAGTGGGCCGATCTCCGTCCGGCGCGCGCGCGCGACGAGCGCGTCGACGAACGGGGCGGCGACGTCGGCGTGGACGTAGATCCGCTCGACCGACGTGCACAGCTGGCCGGCGTTCGCGAACGCGCCCGCGGCGGCCTGCTCGGCCGCCCACACCGGGTCGACCCCGGCGTCGACGACGAGCGGGTCCTTGCCGCCGAGCTCGAGCAACGTCTTGCGCAGCGACGGCGCGCAGAGCGCGGCGAGCTCGCGCCCGGTGGCGATCGAGCCCGTGTGGACCACGGCGTCGACGTCCGGATGGGCGGCGAGCGGGCGGCCGGCGCGCGCGTCGCCGAGGAGCACCTGAAGGGGCGGGCCGAGCACGAGGACCTCGACGAGCCGGGCGGTCGCGAGCGGCGTGCGCTCCGAGGGCTTGAGCACGACCGCGTTGCCCGTGACGAGTGCGGCGGCGAGCTGGCCGCAGGCGATCGCGATCGGGTCGTTCCAGGGCACGAGCAGGGCGACCACGCCGCGGGGCTCGTAGACCATGAGGTCGGTGGCCTCGTAGGCCCCGTTGAGCGCCCGGCCGCGGTGCAGCGGTCCGAGCTCCGCGTACTGCTCGATGGCGCCGATCCCGGCCTCGACGCCCGCGCGTGACTCCTCCAGCGGACGGCCGTTCTCGCGCGCCTGCAGCTCGGCGAGCTCCTCGACGTGCACGCGGGCGCGTGCGGCGGCGGCCTTGAGCGCCGCGCCGCGCTCGCCGGCCGGCGTCCGCGCCCAGGCCGCCTGGGCGCCGCGCGCGGCGCGCACGGCCGCGTCGGCGGCGCGCTCGTCGCCCGCCGGGATCGTCGCAACGACCTCCCCGGTGCGGGGATCGAGGACCTCGAGCACGGCGGCGTCGGCGGTGAGGGTCGTGACGGAGTCCATGAACCGGCGCTACCCGCACCAGGCCACCGTTTGTCAACGGTTCTCCCACGGGTACCGCGCGCGAACGAACCGCTTCCGCGGCGCCGCCCTGCCCCCGCGTCGCCTCCACGACCACGACCACCGGAGGACCTGGTCCAGCTTTGCGCGTCGCGCCTCGACCCGAGCCCGCATACGACGTCGTCGTCCCGACCATGGGGCGGCCGTCGCTGCGCGTCCTGCTCGACGCGCTCGCCGCGGCCGCGGGGCCGCGCCCGCGCGCCCTCGTCCTCGCCGACGACCGCGCGGCGCCCGATCGCGCCGGCCTGGAGGCGCTCGTCCCCGAGGGCGTCGCCGAGCGCGTCGTCGTCGTGGCCGGCGGCCGGCGCGGTCCGGCCGCCGCGCGCAACGCGGGCTGGCGGGCCGGCGACGCGCCGTGGGTCGCGTTCCTCGACGACGACGTGGTCCCGGCTCGCGACTGGCCCGCGCGGCTCGTCGCCGACCTCCACGCGCTGGACGACGAGGTCGCGGGGAGCCAGGGGCGCGTGCGCGTGCCGCGACCGCCGGGCCGGCGGCCCACCGACTGGGAGCGCAGCGTGGCCGCGCTCGAGCGCGCGCGCTGGGCCACCGCGGACATGGCCTTCCGCCGCGCCGCGCTCGCGTCGGTCGGCGGCTTCGACGAGCGCTTCCCGCGCGC
>DATNGY010000200.1:0-2212 GCA_035605735.1 Solirubrobacteraceae bacterium | reverse complement strand
AGACCTCGCCGGCCGGCCGCCACGGGTCGATCGCGGCCGCGAAGCAGCCCTCCGCCCGCCACAGGGTGCCGATGCCGGCGACGATGCGCTGGTCGAGCAGCGCGTCGCCGATCGGCCGCGTCGGGTCGTCCTCGCGCAGCCTCCTCAGCACCCTCGCGACGTCGAGCTCGGGCGCCAGGATGTCCGGGCCGAGGCCAGCGATGCGCTGGTCGAAGCGCACGCGCGAGGCGGTCATGAGCTCGAGCACGGGACCGTCGAACTGCACCACCTCGTGGCCGCCCGCGCGCAGGACGAGCCACGCGCGCCGCGCCGATCGTCCCCAGCGCTGGCCCGCGCGATAGACGCCCCAGGCGCCGGTCATGCGCAGGTGCGAGTGGATGACCGGCCCGCCCTCGAAGCGCAGGAACAGGTGCTTGCCGTGGGCGTCGACGGCCTGCACCGCGCGGCCGGCGAGCTTCTCGGGCCAGCGGTCGGCGCCAAAGCGCGGGTGGGGCGTCTGCAGCTCGTCGGGGACGCGACCCTCGAGCACCGGCCGGATCCGGTGAGCGGCGTGGTGGATGGTGTCGCCCTCGGGCATCGTCTGCCTCCGAGGGTACGAGGCCGGCGGCCGGCGGGTATCAGGTGCGTTGCGTCAGAGCGCTCGCTCGAGGACCAGCTCGTCGCGGATCGGGATGCCGGCGTGCCCCGTGGCCGGGATCTGCGGCTTGCGCCGTCGCGAGACCTCGACGCCGTCCAGGCGCACGGCGGCGAGCACGAAGCCATGGCGCTGGTAGAGGCGCAGGGCGGGGAGGTTGTCGTTGGTGGTGACCAGGTGCAGGCGTGTACAGCCCGCCGCGCGCGCGGTGTCGGCCAGCGCCTCGACCAGCGCGCCGCCGATGCCGCCGCCGACCGTCAGCGCGTCGAGCGTGACGAGCTCGCAATCGCCATCGTCGATGAGGTACGTCGCCAGGCCGGCGCGCTCGCCGTCGGCCTCTGCGACGAGGGCGGGCAACTGGGCCGGCCGGTGCTCGCGACCGCCGCTGACGACCGTCTCGTCCCAGCTCTCGCTCACGACGCCGGCCGCCCATGCGCGCTCGTCGTCGCGCAGGGCGCGGACGCGCAGCTCGGCGTGCGGGGCGAGCACCTCGACGCGGTTGCCGAACGGGTCCTCGACGTAGAAGCGCGGGCCGTCCCAGGCGACGGGGCGCCCGGCGGCCTCGAGCTTCGCGGCCAGCGCGCTGAGGTCTCCCGCTCGCGGCACGGCGAGTGCCGGATGCGCCTTGCGCGCCGCAGCGAAGGCCTCCTCGATGCCGACGTGCAGCTGCTGCTCGCCGACGGCGAACCACACGCCGCCCCGCGCCCGCAGCCGCGCGGGCTTGGGCAGCTCGGGGAGGCCGAGCAGGTCGCCGTAGAACGCGCGCGCGGCCCCTTCGCCGCCGGCCGGCGCGGCGACCTGGACGTGGGCGATGCGGGTGATCATGCGCTCAGCGTGAGCTTGCGCGGCCCGGCGCGGAAGCCGAGCTCGATGAGCTGCGCCTCCCAGCGCGAGCCGACCACCGGCTCGCCGTCGACGCGCTCGAGCGAGAGCTTGCGCCCACGCCCGGAGGTGACGAAGCGCGCCAGCGCCTCGAGCGCGGGCACGATGCGGGAGTCCTCGGAGTCGGCGAGCACCGCGATGCCCTTGCCGCCGCGCTCGACGTAGAGCACGGGCTCGGCGGCGGCGAGCACGACATAGGCGCCCGCCACGCGCTGCGGGCGCCGCGCCTCCTCGTCGCGCTTGGGCCACGGCAGCGCCGCGCCGTAGGGCTGCGCGGGATCCGTGGCCGCCAGCACGATCGGCGGCGTCTCCTCGTCGGCGCGCTGCGAGCGCAGGCGCTCGACAGCGCCGGGCAGGGCGAACTGCGCGCCGCCGAGGCCCTCGACGAAGTAACCGCGCCGGCACACGCCGAGCGTCTCGAGCTGGCCGAGGGCGTCGTACAGGATCGAGAAGCCGCCCGGGATGCCCTCGGCGAGCACCTGCTCGCGGGTGACGATCCCGTAGCGCTCGAGCAGCAGCTCGGCCAGCACGCGGCGGCGCTGGCGGGGGTCGCCATCGCCGCCGAAGAGCCGTCCGGCCAGCGACCAGCGGCCCTGCACCGTCGCCTGGGCCCCGCCGCGCCGGGCACCGAAGCGCCGGCCCGGCCGCGCGCGACGCTCCTGCTCACGCTGCGCGCGGGCCAGCGTCAGGCGCGGC
>DATNGY010000199.1:0-2839 GCA_035605735.1 Solirubrobacteraceae bacterium | reverse complement strand
CCGTGCGCATCCTCATGAGCTGGATGCCTGGTGCCGGGCACCTGATCGCGGTCCTCGCCTTCGCCCGCGCGTTCGCGCAGGCGGGCGACGAGGTCCTCGTCGCCGTCAGGGAGCCGGGGATCGGGATGGTCCGGGCCGCGGGCTTCGAGGCTTGGCCGTTGGACGGAGCGGCCTCGCCTGCGCGCGACGCCGTCTTCGCGCGCGCGCGACGCCTGGCGTTCGACCAGGCCAACGCGCTCGTCGTGCGCGAGATCTTCGGGCCGTTCGACGGGCGCGCTGCGCTGCCGGGCATCCGGGCGGCGATCGGCGCTTGGCACCGGGACGTCGTCGTCATCGACATCACGGAGTGCGCGGCGCCGATCGCGGCCCGGTGGGGCACGAGGTCGACCCCGCCGACCTGGGCCCGCTGCCGGCCGGCGTCCACGTCGAGCCCGGGGTGCCGCTGACCGATGCGCTGGCCGAGGCGTCCGTGGTCGCGTGCCACGGCGGGTCCGGGACGGCCCACGGCGCGCTCGCGGCCGGCACGCCGATGGCGGTGCTGCCGCTCTTCGCCGACCAGCCGTACAACGCGCGCCGGATCGCCCGGCTCGGCGCCAAGCTCGAGGTCGCCGAGCCGGCCGCGGTCGGCAAGGCGAGGACGCGGCCGGGCGCGGGAGCGCAGTCGCCTGCGGCCGCCGAGATCGCGGCCGGCGCCGGCTACCAGCGGTAGTGGGCGAAGGCCTTGTTGGCCTGCGCCATGCGGTAGATGTCGTCCTTGCGCTTGAAGGCGCCGCCCTGCTGGGACTGGGCGTCGAGCAGCTCGTTGGCGAGGCGCTGGGCCATCGTCTTCTCGCGGCGCTGGCGCGCGAACTCGACGAGCCAGCGGACGGCGAGCGTCCGTGCGCGAGGAGCGGGAACCTCGACGGGCACCTGGTAGGTCGCGCCACCTACGCGCCGGGAGCGGACCTCGAGCACCGGCGTCAGCGCGCGGATCGAGTTCTCGAGATCCTCGACGGGGTCGCGGCCGGTGCGCTCGCCGATAACGGCCAGCGCGTCGTAGACGATCCGCTCGGCCGTCGACTTCTTGCCGTCGAGCATGACCTTGTTGATGACCTGCTGGACGAGGCGCGAGCGGTGGACGGCGTCCGGCTCGATCGGGCGGACCTGGGCGGCGGCGCGGCGGGGCATCGCTACCGCTTCTTGACGCCGTACTGGGAGCGGGCCTTCTTGCGGTCGCTGACGCCAGCGGCGTCGAGCGTCCCGCGCACGACCTTGTAGCGCACGCCCGGGAGGTCCTTGACGCGGCCGCCGCGGACGAGGACGACGGAGTGCTCCTGGAGGTTGTGGCCCTCGCCGGGGATGTAGGCGGTGACCTCCATCGAGCCCGTGATCCGCACGCGGGCGACCTTGCGCAGCGCCGAGTTCGGCTTCTTCGGCGTCGTCGTGTACACGCGCGTGCACACGCCGCGCCGCTGCGGGGCGGCGACCTTCTTCTTGCGGCCCTTCCCCGACTTCAGGCCCGGGGTGGCCAGCTTCTTCGGCTTGGCCTGGCGGCCCTTGCGGACGAGTTGGCTCGTGGTCGGCATGCGGCGGCGATGGTAGCAGGGGGTCAGCGGCCGAAACGGGCGCGCGCGCGGGTGCAGAGCCGGGTACCGCGCGGACCATGTCCTCGCCGCTCGACCTCGTCACGCTGCCCCTGCGCCTCGCCGATGACATCGGGGCGATCGCCCGCGCCGTCGCGCGGCTCCCCGGGATCGCCGACGACGTCGCGGGCGCGCGTGCCGACGTCGAGACGCTCACCGCCGACCTCGCGCCCGTCCCCCCCGCCCTCGCCGCGGTCGTGACCGACGTCGCCGCTGTCCGCGCCGAGCTGACGCCGCTGCTCGGGCGCATCGAGGCGCTCGCGGGTCCGATCGCCCGCCTCGAGGCGGCCGTGGCCGCGATGCAGGTGGATCTCACCGCGATGCGCGCCGACGTCGCGCCGATGGACGACGACCTCGCCGCCGTCGAGGCGGCCGTCCGCGAGACGGTGCCGCGGCTCGCCGAGATGCACGCGGACCTCGAGCGCCTGCGCGAGGACCTCAGCGGCCTGCCATTCGTCGGCAAGTCGTGATCAGACCGCGGGGATCGCCGCGAGCGCGTCGGCCGGCGGCGTGAACTCGAGCTCCTGGTCTCGCGCCACCGGCGCGTAGGTGAGGCGCCCCGCCGCGACGTTGAGGCCCTGCATGAAGCCGGCGTCGGCGCCGAGCGCGGCGTGCACGCCGTGCTCGGCGAGCTTGAGCACGTAGGGCATCGTCGCGTTCGTCAGCGCGTAAGTGCTCGTGATCGGCACCGCGCCGGGCATGTTGGCCACGCAGTAGTGGGTGATGCCGTCGACCTCGTATGTGGGATCGGAGTGGGTGGTCGGGTGTGAGGTCTCGAAGCAGCCGCCCTGGTCGATCGAGACGTCGACGAGCACGGCGTGGCGCTTCATGAGCGCGAGCTGAGCGCGCGTGACGACGCGGGGCGCCTTGGCGCCGTGGATGAGCACGGCGCCGACGACGAGGTCCATCTCGGGCAGGCGCTGCTCGATCTCGAGCGTCGAGGCGAAGCACGTCGAGCAGCGGCCGTTGAGGAGGACCTCGAGCTCCCGCAGGCGGTCGATCGAGCGGTCGTAGACGTAGACCTCCGCCCCCATCCCGATCGCGACCTCGGCCGCGTTCTGACCGACGACGCCCCCGCCGATGACCATGACCTTGCCGGCGGCGACGCCGGGGACTCCGCCGAGGAGCAGGCCGCGGCCGCCGAGCGGCTTCTCGAGCATGAACGCGCCGGCCTGCGTCGCGATCTTGCCCGCGACCTCGCTCATCGGAGCCAGGAG
>DATNGY010000198.1:0-4124 GCA_035605735.1 Solirubrobacteraceae bacterium | reverse complement strand
CCCCGTCGACCGCGCCCCATACCGCCGCCGACGCGCTGCCGGTCGTCGGCCGGCGCACGCCGGTGCCCGCGAGCTCGGCGCCCGCGAGCGCGTTGAAGAGCGTCGACTTCCCGGCGCCGGTCGGTCCGGCGAGGGCGACGACGGTCGCCTCGAGGTCGAGACCGAGGCGCTCGCCCGCCCGCGCGACGACGGCGCGGGCGGCCTCGACGCGTCCCGCGTCGAGCCGTCCGTCGCCGAGCGCGACGGCGGTCCGCAGCGCCTCGAGGCGGCCGTCGAGGTCGCCGCTCATCGCGCCCGCTCGACCGCTGCGACGGCGCCGCGCAGGCGCTCGGCGCGTTCGGGATCCGGGGCGACCGGCTCCAGCAGCGCCCGGAAGCGCTCGGACTCGCGCTCCAGGAGCGCGCGGACGCGGTCCAGCAGGTCGGCCCGCGCCTTGGCGGCCAGCGAGCGGACGGCCTGGTCGCCGAAGATCGCCTCGAGCACCTTCTGGCCCAGCGCCGAGGTGCCGCCGGCGATGACTACCTCCGCGCCGGTCAGCCCGCCCGTGGAGACGAAGGCCGCGAGCATGACCGTCAGCCCCGCGCCGTTGACGCCGAGCGAGGCCAGGCGCGCCGTCGACCGCCGGTCCATCCCCTCGCGCCGGACAAGGTCGAAGACCGCTCCCTGCCAGGCGCGCACCTCGTCGCGCGTGCGCTCGGGCAGGTTCGGGGAGGCCGCGTCGACGCCGCGCGTCCCCGCGAGCAGCGCGCGGCCCGCGGGACGCTGGCGCCACGACGCGGCCGCGCGCTCGGCGGCGCGATCGGCCGCGGCGTGGATGACCGGATCGAGGCTCGTCTGCACCGCGCTGCGCAGCTCGGCGTCGGCCCGCGGCGTGCCGGTGACCAGCGAGCGCAGCGCGTCGCGCAGCCACCCGATCCGCGTCTCCAGCGCGCGCATGACGTCACCCGTGCCCACGACGTCGTGCCAGCGCGCGAGCACCTCGCCGCGCAGCAGGGAGCCGTCGCGGACCGCGTCGTCGACGTCGACGACCGCGTCCGCGTAGGCGCGGTCGAGGTCCTCCTCGAGCGCCGCGACTGCGGCGTGCTGCTCCTCGACGGTCGCCGCGACCACCTCCGCGCGGTGCGGGAGGCTGTCGAGCGCCCCCTGCAGCGTTCGGCGCACGAGGCCGGCGCGCGCCTCGGCGTCGGCCGTCAGCCCGCCGAGCCACGCGCGCACGGGGGCGAGGTCGGCGTCGGGCAGCAGCCCCTCGGTGAGCGTCGTCTCACCCACCACGAGCAGGTCGGTCGTCCCGACGCCCTGCTCGGCGAGCATCTCGCGCAGATGGCTCGAGACCTCGGGCCCGGCGCCCGGCGGCACCCGGTTGAGCACGACGCACAGCGCGGTCCCGCGGTCGCGCGCGGCGTGGAGCAGGTCCCAGGGCACGGCGTCGGCGTAGCGGGCGGCGGTGGTCACGAAGAGCCAGGCGTCGGCTGCCGCCAGCAGCTGGCCGGCGAGCGCCCGGTTGGCCTCGACGACCGAGTCGATGTCGGGCGAGTCCAGCAGCGCGAGGCCGGGCGGGAGCGCATCGGTCGGGTGCAGGCGCAGGGCGCCGTTCGTGCCGGCGGAGGCCGGGCCGGAGACCCGGCTGAGCCCCGGCAGGACGCGGTCGTCCTCGAACCACGGCTCGTCGCCCGGATGGCAGACGAGCACCGGCGCCCGCGTCGTCGGGCGCAGGACGCCGGCTGGGCTGACGGTTGCGCCGACGAGGCTGTTGACGAGCGTGGACTTTCCCGCCCCGGTCGAGCCGCCGACGACCATCAGCAGCGGCGCGTCCATCTGGCGCAGGCGCGGAAGCAGGTAGTCGTCGATCTGGTCCACGAGCGCGCGCCGGTCGAGCCGCGCACCGTCGACGCCGGGCAGCTCCGCGCCGAGCTCGGCCGCCCGCAGCTCGTCGCGCAGGCGCTCGAGCGCATCCATGAGCGCGGAGGGGGCCGCGGTCGCGCTCACGCCCGGCGCCCCTCGCGCAGCCAGGCGAGCGCATAGGGCTCGAGGACGAGCTCGTCGCCTTCGAGCTCGAGCCGCCGGTCCTCGGCCACGAGCTCCCCGCCGGTGGCCGCGAAGCCGTGCAGCTCGGGGACCGTCGCGTGCACGCGCTGCGGCGTCGCGGCGAAGTTGGCGAGCACGAGCACGCCGTGGCCGGCGCGGCGGCGCCAGAGCCCGAGGACGTGCTCGTTCCCGGTCGCGAAGACCTCGGTGCGGGCGGCGGCGTGCATGGCGCGGGTCCCGCGCCGGGCGTGAGCGAGGCGCACGAGCCCCGCCCACAGCCGCGCCTCGACCGTCCCGGGCTCGTGGCGGCGCGCGGCCGCGTCCCAGTCCATCGTCGGGCGGTGCATCCAGCGGTTGTCGCCCGCGTGGGCGGGGTCGCCCGCCCATTCGCGCTCGTTGAGCAGCCCGAGCTCGTCGCCCATGTATACGAGCGGCAGGCCGCCGAACGAGAAGGCCACGCCGTACAGGAGCAGCAGGCGCCGCACCGCGAGGTCGACGGCGGCCTCGTCCCCGCGCGCGAGCGCGTCCTCGAGCCCGGCGAGCGAGGCCGCGGTCCCGCTCGTGCGCGCGTCGCCGGCGGCGTCCTCCTGGAACGGCGCACCGCGCGCGAACGAGCCCGGGAACCTGCCGGCGTAGAAGTCCACGAGGAAGCGGCGGTGCAGGGCGCCGTCCTCGCCGACGGCGGCCGCGTCCTCGTCGGCGATCGCCCAGCCGATGTCGTCGTGGCAGCGCACGTAGGTCATCCACGACGTGCCCGGCGGCGCCGCGGGCATCGATCGCAGCGCGTGCGTCATGAGCGTCACCTTGGTGCTGGCCAGGCTGCTCCACAGCAGCACCATCAGGCTGTTGTGGTAGGCGAGGTCGCACTCCTTGCCCTCGTGGCGCCCGGCGCCGAGGTAGGCGACGAGCTCGCGCGGGGCCACGATCGCCTCGGCCTTGAACGCGACGGCGGGCGCCGCGATGCGGAAGGCCGCGCGCAGGCACTGGACGACGTCGTGGACCTCGGGCTGGTTCTGGCAGCTCGTGCCGAGGCGCTTCCAGAGGAACGGCACGGCGTCGAGGCGCAGGACGTCGACGCCCTGGTTGGCGAGGGCGAGCATCACCTCGGCCATCGCGCGCAGCACGGCCGGGTTGGCGTAGTCGAGGTCCCACTGCCAAGGGTTGAACGTCGTCCACACCCAGCGCCCCAGCTCGGGCACCCACGTGAAGTTGCCCGGCGCGGTCGCGGGGAACACGTCGCGCAGCGTCCGCTCGTACGCGTCGGGCTCCGTGCGGTCGGGATACGTGCGGTAGAAGGCGAGGGCGTCGGGGTCGCCCCCGAGCGCCGCCTGCGCCCAGGCGTGTTCGCGCGCCGTGTGGTTGAGGACGACGTCGACGCAGAGGGCGATTCCCGCGGTCCGCAGGTCGGTCGCGAGCGCGCGGAGATCGTCCATCGTGCCTAGCGCAGGCTCCACGGCGCCGTAGTCGGCGACGGCGTAGCCCCCGTCGTTGGGCTCGGGGCGGGCGCGCAGGAGCGGCATGAGGTGCAAGTAGCTCACGCCGAGGTCGTGGAGATGGGCGAGGCGTTCGCGGAGGGCCGGGAGCGTCCCGGCGAACCGGTCGACGTAGGCGACGTAGCCGAGCGCGTGCTCGCGCTCGTGCCAGTCCGGCGTGATCTCGCGCTCGTGGTCGAGGCGGCGCAGCTCGGCCGGGCGCGCCGCGTCGGCCGCGGCGATCGCGCGCACGAGCGCCGCGAGCTCGGGCTCGAAGCGGGCGTGGCCGCCGTAGAGCGCGACGAACGGCTCGTAGAGCTCGGTGAAGAAGCGCTCGAGACGCACGAGGAACGCGTCGCGCTCGGCCGCGGGACGCTCGGCCAGGGCCGGCTCGACGTCCTGGCGCACCGCGTGTCGGAAGGCCCGCCGGACCGCCGGTCGCATGACCAGGACGTTCTGCATGCGGCCGCGGAGCATAGGGTCCCTTGGGTTGGGCCTAAGCTGCGCGAAAGGTCGCGCGCCTAGCATCGTCCCCGTGTCGAGGACCCTTCCCCGCCGATCCGGTGCGCCCGGGCGCGATCCGCGTGGACCGCGCGGCCGGCCGCGCGTGGGCGGGCGAACGCGAGC
>DATNGY010000197.1:0-7123 GCA_035605735.1 Solirubrobacteraceae bacterium | reverse complement strand
CTCGAACGCGGCCTTCAGCGCCTCGATCGCGGCGTGCTCGCCGGCGACCGTGCCCGGCGCCGGCGCGCCCTCGAGCGCGCGGAGGGCGAGCAGCGCCAGCGCCGCCTGCGACGGCGGTGGCGTGACCCACAGGCGCGCGCGCCCCGCCCTGCCGGCGACGGGCGCCTCGGACTCGACGGCCTGGACGGCGAGGTCCGCGGCGGCGACGCCGTCGGGGCCGGTGGCCGCGCCGATCGCCTCGGCCACCCAGCCGCGCGCGAAGCCGTCGAGCCCACGCTCGGCGATCGCCTCGAGCACGACGGCGAGCTCCGGCTGGCGCAGCGTCTCGCCCTCGCGCGCGCCCGCCACGACCCAGCCGGCCGCGCCGTCGGCGAGCAGCGAGCCGCGGCGCGCGAGCCCGGCGGCGAGCTGCGCGGACACCGGGAACCCGGCGACCGCGAGGCGCACCGCGGGCGCGAGCACGTCGGCGAGCGGCAGCGCGCCGAGGCGCGCGTGCGCGCCGCACCATGCGGCCACGGCTCCGGGGACGCCCGCGCTGGCCGGGCCCGAGCGCTCGATCGGCAGGATCGGCGCGCGCGGCGCCGCGCCCGCGCCGAGGAAGGCGACCGGCCGGGTGCCCGGCACGTCGACGAGGAGCAGCGCGTCGCCGCCCAGGCCGCAGGCCTCGGGGGCGACGACGGCGAGCGCCGCAGCGGCCGCGACCGCGGCGTCGACGGCCGTGCCGCCCGCCGCGGAGACCTCCATGCCCGCCGCGACCGCGAGCGGATGGGCGGCGACCACCGCGGAGCTGGGACCGCGAAGCAGCGGCCGGTGCAGCGCGAGCGTCACGCCGCCGGCCGAGCGCGAGGGCTAGGGTTGCATGCATGCCGCTGCCGATCGAGCGCCCGTCGAAGATCGTGTGCGTCGGGCTGAACTACCGCGACCACGCGGAGGAGCAGGGCGTCGCCCTCCCCGACGCGCCGCTGCTGTTCGCGAAGTGGCCGAACGCGCTGATCGGCCCCGGCGAGCCGATCGTCCTGCCCGCGGCCGCGCGCGAGGTCGACTACGAGGCCGAGCTCGGCGTCGTGATCGGGACGGCCGCCAAGGGCGTCGACGCCGCCGACGCGCTCGACCACGTCCGCGGCTACCTGCCGCTCAACGACGTCAGCGCCCGCGACCTGCAGTTCGCCGACAAGCAGTGGACGCGAGGGAAGTCTCCGGACACGTTCTGCCCGATCGGCCCGCGGCTCGTCCCGCGCGAGGAGGTCGAGGACCCGCAGGCGCTGGCGATCCGGTGCACGGTTAACGGCGAGACGCTGCAGGACTCCTCCACGAGCCTGATGATCTTCTCGGTCGCGGAGATCATCGCCTACGTCAGCGAGGTCATCACGCTCGAGCCCGGCGACCTCATCGCGACCGGAACCCCGGCCGGCGTCGGTGTCTTCCGCGACCCGAAGGTCCTGCTCAAGGACGGCGACGAGGTCACGGTCGAGATCGAGAGCCTGGGCGCGCTCACCAACCCCGTCACCGGAGGGTCCTGAATGGCCTACGTCCTCGTCGCGAAGATGACCACCCGGCCCGGCGAGGAGGAGCGCGCCGCCGAGCTCGTCCGCCGCCTGGCCGCGGCCTCGGCCGCCGAGCCCGGCGCCGTCCACTACATCCCCCACCGCGATCCCGCGGACCCGCGCGTCTTCCTGATCTATGAGCAGTACGCCGACGAGGCGGCCTACAAGGCGCACGGCGAGACCGAGCACTTCCAGACGATCGCGGCGGGCGAGCTCTTTGGGCTCATGGAGGCGCGCGAGCGCAGCTACTACGAGACGTTCGACTAGATGATTGATTCCACGGCCGCGTGTGCGCGGTGCCGCGGGATCGTGGATGCCGGGCGACGCCCCCATCCGCCGTCAATGGCAGCGCCATTGACAAGGATCGGGGGTGGCGATCCGGCGCCGCGAGACCGTGGCATCCGCGTGCGCGGGGTCGTGGAATCAATCATCTAGGTCGCGTTCAGGCGGCCGCGGGCCGGCGGCGCACCGCGAGCTCGGCGGCGGGCACGCGCAGCTCGCGCGCCGCCAGCTCGACGTCGCCGTCGACGACGCCGGGCGGCACGAGGCACGCGCGCGCGTACTCGCGAGCGCGCTCGTCGCTGTAGGGGCCCGACGCGGCGCCCGAGAGGACGTCGGCCGCGTGCAGGCACATGAACTGCACGAAGAGGCGCTCGGGATCGTCGCGCGGACGCGCCTCGAGCTCGGTCGACAGCAGATACGAGGTCTGCGTGGCCACGGCCACGCGGCGGCCTCGGTAGACGATGGGTTGGACGATCATCTCGATGAGCCGGGTTTCGGCGTATCACGCGGATCTCCTTGACGGCCATGGAGGAAATGCGCGACTTCGGAACCGTCCGAGCGCTGCAAACCCTCAGAAGGTCGCGCGCCCGCCCGAGATGTCAAACGTCGCGCCGGTCGAGAAGGACATCGCGTCGCTGGCCAGGAACGCGATCAGCTCCGCGACCTCCTCCGGGCGGCCGAGGCGGCCCATCGGGATCTTCTCGACCATGTAGTCGATGTGCTCCTGAGAGATCTGGTCGAGGATCGGCGTCGCGATCACCGCCGGGGCGATGCAGTTCACGAGCACGCCGGTCGTCGCGAGGTCGCGCCCGATCGCCTTCGTCAGGCCGATTACCGCCGCCTTGCTCGCCGAGTAGGCCGCCGCCATCGGGTTGCCCTCCTTGCCGGCGATCGAGGCGACGTTGACGATTCGCCCGGACCCACGCTCGACCATGACCCGCGCCGCCGCCCGGTTGAACCACAGCACGCCGTCGACGTTGATCGCGAAGACGCGCTTCCACTCCTCGTCGGGGATGTCGACCGTGCGCAGCGAGTCGCCTGCGACACCGGCGCAGCAGGCGAGCACACTCAACGAGCCCAGGGCTCGTGAAACCTGCGCAACGGCGGCGTCCGCGGCCGACGAGTCGGTCACGTCGCCCTCGATGCCCAGGACGCCATCGGGCAGCGAGGAGACGTCGAGGTCGAAGACCGCAACCGCCGCGCCCCGCGCCACCAGGAGCTCGACCGTGGCGAGGCCGATGCCGCTCGCGCCGCCGGTGACGAGGGCGACCCTTCCGTCGAAATCGCCCACGCGGGTCAGCGCGCCACGTGCGCCACGCCGCCCTCGGCGAGGACGAGGTCGCGATCGCGGTCGGGCACGTGGTCGAGCGGCACGGGCGCCAGCGCCTCGAAGAACGTCACGCCCCGCTCGGAGGCGACGAGCTCGTGCTCGATCCCGCGGTTGACGACGACGACGTCGCCCGGCCCGAGCTCGCGGGTCTCGTCGCCGATCGTCATGGTCACCGAGCCCTCGATCACGGCCATGACCTGCTCCGTGTGCTCGTGGGCGTGGCGCGGGACGACCTTGCCCGGCTCGTACTGCACCCGGCAGAGCAGCAGCTGGTCGCCGCCGACCGCCTGCAGCCACACGCCGTTGACGAACTCGTACGGCTCGACGCCGTTCCAGGTGCCGAAGCCCGAGGCGTCAGCCATCGGTGCTCCAGAAGCGCTCGCCGCCGCCGGAGCTGACCCCCGTGACCGAGATCTCCTCGTCGAAGATGACGCGCTTGCCCTCGCGCCGCGGCTCGGCGCGGGCCTCCAGCGCGCGGAGCACGCGCTCGGGCGTGGCCGGCATCTCGGTGACCCAGACGCCGACCGCGTCGTGGATCGCCGCGGCGATCGCCGGCGGCTGGGCGTTGTTGGCCATCTCGCCGATCGCCTTGGCCCCGAAGGGCCCGTCGACCGACGGATTCTCGAGGATCACGTTGTCGAGCTCGGGCAGGTCCTCGAGCGACGGCGCGAGGTAGGAGCCGAACTGCTCGCCGCGGTGCTCGACCGACGGGTAGCGCGGATAGGACTCCTCGAGCAGCCCGAGCCCCAGGCCCATCATCGCGCCGCCCTCGATCTGGCCCTCGACCAGCGTCGGGTTGATCGCGCGGCCGACGTCGTAGACCTGGGTGAGGCGCAGGACCGTGACCTCGCCGGTCTCGTCGTCGACCTCGACGTCGGCGACGCACGCGGCGTAGGAGACCGCCGAGTGCGGCTCCGCGCTCACCGACCCGTCGTCGTCGTTGACCTCGGCCAGCGGCTTGAGCGCCGTCCCGCTGCCCGAGATGAGCTCGCCGTAGGCGTAGGTCGCGGCGCCTGCCACGTCGGGGATCCCGATCCGCTTGTCGGGGGCGCCCTTGGCCTGGACTTCGCCGTCGACGATCTCGAGGTCGTCGGGCGAGATCTCGAGCTCCTTGGAGGCGATGTCGAGGATGCGCTCGCGGACCTTCTCGGCCGCGTAGCGCACGGCGTTGCCGCCGATGAACGTCCCGCGTGAGGCGAACGTCCCCGTGCACACCGCGGAGGAGTCCGTGTTCGAGTTGTCCATCGTGACCCAGTCGTAGGGGACGCCGAGCGTCTCGGCGACGATCTGGGTGTGCACGGTCTTCGAGCCCTGGCCGATGTCGACCGTGCCGGCGAAGACGTCGACGCGCCCGTCGGGCTTGAGCTTGATCCAGGCCTGGCTGGGATCGCCGTTCTGGTTCATGCCCGTCGGGTACTCGATCGTCGCGAAGCCGCGACCGCGGTGCTTGGCCATCAGGCACCTCCTCCGTTGCCCGAGACGCCGTGGACGACGACGTGCTCGCCCTCCGGCGCCTGCTGCTCGACGAGGTGCGCGGGCAGCAGATCACCGGCCCGGCGCTCGTTGGTCATCGCGCGCTCCTGTGCGCCGAGCTCGTGGCCGACCCGCTCGGCCGCCGCGAGCGTGACCGCGACCGTCGAGGGGTCGTGCATGACGACGCGGTTGCCCGTCGTGTCGCCGACGCGGTTGGCGTTCCTCAGGCGGATCGCGAACGGGTCGAGCCCGAGCACGTCGGCCACGCGGTTCATGTGCGTCTCGACGGCCAGCGAGACCGACGTCACGCCGAAGCCGCGCATCGCGGTCGTCGGCACGCGGTTGGTGAACACCACGAACCCGTCGAAGCGCAGGTTCGGGATCGTGTAGGCGCCCGTGTGGTGGAACGCGTGCTTCGTGACGCCGTAGGGCGAGAAGCGCGCGTATGCCCCCGCGTCGTGGATCGTGAGCATGCGCCGGCCGAGGATCCATCCGTCGCTCGTGACCGCGTCGGCGATCTCCATGTGCCACGGCGCCCGCGTCGAGCTGCAGAGCATCTCCTCCTCGCGCGTGAACCGCCACTTGACGGGCCGCTGGGACTTGATCGCCAGCAGCGCGTTGATCGTCTCCGTGGCCGTGTCGACCTTGCCCCCGAAGCCGCCGCCGACCGTCCCGCCCACGAGCTTGATGCGGTTCAGCGGCCATTCGAGGTGCGCGGCCACGACGCCGAGCGAGAAGTACATCGCCTGCGTGCACGAGTAGATCGTCAACCGGCCGTCGGGCTCGGGCACGGCCAGCGAGGTCTGGGTCTCCAGCGGGCAGTGCTCGATCGCCTGCGGGCGGTAGACGCCCTCGACGATGGCGTCGGCCTGGTCCAGGGCCCGGTCGAGGTCGCCCTTGCGCACGCGGCGGTGGTCGTAGGGCCCGTAGTGCGGATAGACGGGTCCCCACTGGTGGATCGACGGCGCGTCGTCATCGAAGGCCTTGCGGATGTCGAAGAGGGCCGGGCGCTCCTCGAAGCGGACGTCGATCGCGTCGACGGCGGCCTGGGCGAGGGCCTCGCTCTCGGCCGCGACCGCGGCGATCGGCTGGCCCTTCCAGCGGGCCTCGCCGTCGGCGAGCAGCGGCTCGTCGGCCGGGACGCCGAGCGCCTCGAGGTGGCCGTAGACGTTCTTGGGCACGTCGGCGGCGGTCACGACCGCGTGCACGCCGCGGATCGCCTCGGCCGGCGCGGCGTCGAGCGTCGCGATCGCCGCGTGGGGGTGGGGTGAGCGCAGCGCCTTGACCCAGAGCGTCCCGGGGATGCGGACGTCGTCGACGTAGCGCGTGCGCCCGGTCACGTGGCCGATGCCGTCGTAGCGGGGGAGGCGGGCGCCGACGGCCTTCATGCTGGGCTCCCCGGGATCAGCGTGGCCTCTTGCTGCGGGCCCTCGTCGACCTCCACCGCGGCCGGGTCGACGTCGCCGCGCGCGGCCGCAGTGACGGCTGCGACGATCTTCGCGTAGCCGGTGCACCGGCAGATATGGCCGGAGAGCGCCTCGATGACCTCCTCGCGGGTCTTGCCGCCGCCGCCCTCGACGAGGGCGGTCGAGGCCATGACGAAGCCCGACGTGCAGAACCCGCACTGCGCGGCGTAGTGGCGGTCGAACGCGGCCTGCACGGGCGCGAGGTGCGTCGGCGTCCCGAGGCCCTCGACCGTCGTGACCTCCGCGCCGTCGATCGCGGCGAGCGGCAGCAGGCACGAGCGCCGCGGCTCGCCGTCGACGAGCACCGTGCAGGCGCCGCAGCCGCCCTGCTGGCAGCCCGCCTTCGGGCTGGTGATCGCGAGCTCCTCCCGCAGCACGTGGAGGAGGCTGGCGAGGGGCGGAGACGCGACCTGGCGCGCCGTGCCGTTGACGGTGAGCTGCATCACGCCTCCTCGGCGAGATCGGCAAGGACACGGGCGACGAGGACCGGGAGCGTTCGCTCGCGGTACCAGGCGGACGCGAGCGCGTCGTCGGCCGGCGTCGCGTCGTCGAGCGCGCGCGCCGCCTCGCCCTGCTCGGCGGCGCGCAGGCGCACGGCTCGGGGGCCCACGCCCGTCGCCGCCAGCCGCAGCTCGCCGCCGACGCGCGCCCCGTGGACGGCCATGATCGTGTAGGCGTGGGCGTGGGGCCGGCGGACCGAGGCGGACGCGGCCGCCTCGGGCGCTCCGAAGCTCACGTCGAGCACGAGGCGTCCGTCGGCGCCTGCGGCGAGGAAGTCCTCCACGGGCTCGGTGCGCTCGCCGCCGGCGCCCGCCGAGCGGACCTCGGCGCCGAGCGCGATCAGCGCCGCCTGGAGGTCGCCGCGGGGGCTCTCGACGCCCGGCGGCGCGCAGAGGTTGCCGCCGAGCGTCGCCTGGGCGCGGATCTCGCCATCGGCGACGTGGCGCGCCGCGGTGGCGAGCGGCTCGACGCCCGACTCGAGCTCGCTCAGGCGCGTCATCGCGCCCACGACCGTGCGGCCGTCCTCC
>DATNGY010000196.1:0-4938 GCA_035605735.1 Solirubrobacteraceae bacterium | reverse complement strand
TCGCCGCCCTGCGCGAGCACTTCGGCTTCACCGCCTTCCGTCCCGGCCAGGCCGCCGCGGTCGCCGCTGCGCTGGCCGGGCGCGACCTGCTCGTCGTCATGCCGACGGGCGCCGGGAAGTCGCTCTGCTACCAGCTCCCGGCGCTCATGCGCGACGACCTGACGCTCGTCGTCTCGCCGCTCGTCTCGCTCATGGCCGACCAGGTCGAGGCGCTCGAGCGGGTGGCACCCGGCGCCGCCGCGCTGGTCAACGCCCAGCAGGACGCCGCCGAGAACCGGTTCGCGCTCGCCCGCGCGGCTGCCGGGTCGCTGCGGCTCCTGTACGTTGCCCCCGAGCGCTTCTCGTCGCCCGGCTTCCTCGAGGCAGTGCGCGAGTTGCGCGTCGGGCTCTTCGTCGTCGACGAGGCCCACTGCGTGTCGCAGTGGGGTCACGACTTCCGCCCCGACTACTTCCGCCTCGCCGACGCAGCGCGGTGGCTCGGCGCGCGGGCGATCATGGCCTCGACCGCGACGGCGACGCCCCACGTCGCCACCGACGTCGTCGCGCGCCTGCGCCTGCGCGACCCGGTGCGCGTCGCCACCGGCTTCGACCGCCCGAACCTGTCGTTCGCAGTCGTGCCGTGCCGCACCGCGGCCGACAAGCGGGCGCGGCTGGCGGCCGCGCTGGCCGCGCCCGAGTCGCGGCCGGCGATCGTCTACGCCGGCACGCGTGCGGACACCGAGGCGCTGGCGGACGCCCTCGGCGACGCCCTCGGCACCGAGGCGCTCGCCTACCACGCCGGCCTGGGTCGCGAGGAGCGCGCCGTAGCCCAGCGGCGCTTCATGGCCGGCGAGGTCGAGGTCGTCGTGGCGACCAACGCCTTCGGGATGGGCGTCGACAAGGCCGACGTGCGGACGGTTGCCCACGCGACGGTCCCGGGCTCGCTCGAGGCCTTCTACCAGGAGGCCGGGCGCGCGGGGCGCGACGGGCGCCCCGCGCGCGCGCTGCTCTTCGCCGAGGCCCGCGACAAGGGCCTGCACGTGTTCTTCATCCAGCGCTCCGAGCTCGACGACGACACGCTCGACGGGATCGCGCGCGCGCTCGGCGCGTCGGCGGTCGACGGCCGCTACGACCTTCCGGTCGCGGCTGCGGGCGCGGACGCCGACCGCGTCCGCGCCGTCGTCGGGCACCTTGCCCGCGCCGGAGTCGTGCAACCTGCGCCGGGTCCCGTCGACCGCCTGCGCGGGCGGATCCTCGCGCCCTACGACGGGCGCGCGCGCGTGGCGTGCCGCGGCGCCGCCCGCGAAGGCACGCGCGTGCGCTGGCGCCAGTACCGGGCGATTTGGGCGTTCGTCGAGGGCGACGGCTGCCGGCGGGCCGCGATCCTGCGCCACTTCGGCGACCGCTCGCCGCCGACGCCGATCGTGCCCTGCTGCGACGTGTGCGCACCCGAGCTCGTTCCCGCGGCGCCCGACCGCGCGCGCCCGGGGCGCGGCGCGCCCGCACCGGGCGAGCTCGACGAGGCGATCGTCGACCTCGTCGCGAGGGCGGACCCGTCGGTCGGGCGCACGCGCGCGGTCGAGATCCTGCGCGGCGGGCGCTCGAAGGTCGTCGTCAAGTACGCCTACGACGGGCTGCCGGCCTACGGGACGTTTGCGCACCTGCGCGCGGACGAGGTGCTCTCGCGCGTCGACGCCCTGCTGCACGGAGGCCGGCTCGAGTCGACCGGCGGCGCCTATCCCAAGCTCCGCGTCGCCCCCGCGCGGGCGGTATGAGGGTCGGGGTCCTGGCCTCCGGCGAGGGGACGAACCTCCAGGCGCTGCTCGACACCGTCCACGGTCACGAGGCCGAGATCGCCGCGGTCGCGTCCGACCAGCCGAGAGCGCGGGCGCTCGAGCGCGCGCGCGCGGCGGGCGTGGGGACGCGCGTCTTCGAGCGCGCCGCCTTCGCCGGCCGCGCGGAGCGCGACGCGGCGATGGCCGATTGGCTCGCCGACAGCGGCGTCGGCCTCGTCGTCCTCGCCGGCTACATGGCCTTGCTGGACGCCGGGTTCCTGGGGCGGTTCCCGGACCGGGTCGTCAACGTCCATCCGTCGCTGCTGCCGGCCTTCCCCGGCCTGCGCGCGATCGAGCAGGCGCTCGCCTACGGCGTCAAGGTCTTCGGGGTCACGATCCACCTGGTGGACGAGGGCGTCGACTCCGGCCCGATCATCCTCCAGCGCGCCCTCGAGCTGCCCGAGGCCACCGACGCGGCGGCCGTCCACGCGGCGCTGCGCCCGCTCGAGCACGACCTGCTCCCGCGCGCGGTGCGGCTGCTCGCGGCGGGAGCCGTGCGCCGGGACCCGCAGAACCCCCGGCGGCTCGTGGTCGGCGCCGCGACGCCGACCTAGTGGGTCTGCTCGCGACGTTTGACCGGAAACGGCGGACGCCGATCACCGCCTGGCTGTCCGACCACCGGCCTGCGGCCGGCGGTGCCCGTCGACCCGTGAAAGCCCTCTGGTCTTCCGGCGGGTCTGCGTCCTTGCCAGCCGGCGCCGGCGCCTCGCCGTTTCCGGCCCAACGTCACGAGAAGACCCACTAGGCGCTACTCCTCCTCGTCCTCCTCGATCGCGTCGGGATCGTCGAACTCGGCCGGGTCCTCGCCCCCCGACGCGTCGTCGCTGTCCTCCCAGTCGCCGGCGACGTCGTCGAGGTCGTCGGTGTCCTCGCTTCGGGCCGTGGCCTCCTGGCGGGCGACGTCGATGTGGTCGTCGAGGGTCTCCAGACGCTCCTCCAGCTCGTCGCCGCTGCGCTCGAGGTCGCGCTCGACGTCGCCGCCGGTGCTGCGTTCCATGTCGTGCTCCTCGGGGTCGGTCTCGGTGGGCGCTGTGTTCCCCCTCGCCGTGGAGCTGACACGTGGGCTGTCGCCTATGCTCAGGCCATCGCCGAGCCCGCCTCCACCGGCACCTCCGCGCGGTCTGTCGCGCCCGGCGAGGTCCGCGTCCGGCGCGCGCTGCTGTCCGTCTCCGACAAGCGCGGGCTGGTGGCGTTCGCCCAGGGGCTGGCTGCGCTCGGGGTCGAGATCGTCTCGACCGGCGGCACGGCGCGCGAGCTCGAGGCAGCGGGTCTCGAGGTGCGCCCGATCGAGGGGTTCACCGGCTTCCCGGAGATCATGGACGGCCGGGTCAAGACGCTGCACCCGCGCTTGTACGCCGGCGTGCTCGCGGTCCGTGACGACCCGCGTCATCTGCGCGAGGCAGCCGAGCACGAGATCGAGCTCGTCGACCTCGTGTGCGTCAACCTCTACCCGTTCGAGCGCACGATCGCGACCCGCGACCCCGCCGAGGTCAAGGTCATCGAGAACATCGACATCGGTGGCCCGACGATGCTGCGCGCGGCGGCGAAGAACCACGCGTTCACGGCCGTCGTCTGCGACCCCGACGCCTACGAGCCGGTGCTCGCGGAGCTGCAAGCCTCCGACGGAGCGCTCTCGCTCGCTACCCGCCGGCGCCTGGCCGCGAGCGCGTTCGCGGCCACCGCGCGCTACGACGTCGCGATCGCGCGCTGGTTCGCCGACGACCCCGACGGGATGGCGCAGCTCGAGCTGCGCGCCTACGAGAAGGTCTCCGACCTCCCCTACGGCGAGAACCCGCACCAGCGCGCCGCGTACTACGCGGAGGCCGGGACGCGCTCCCACGTCCTCAGCCGGGCGCGCCAGCTCCACGGCAAGTCGCTCTCGTTCAACAACATCCTCGACCTCGACGCCGCGCGCGCGCTCGTGCGCGAGCTGCCGCGCCCGGCGTGCGCGATCGTCAAGCACAACAACCCGTGCGGAGCGGCGACCGGCGGCCGCGCGCTCGACGCCTACCGCCGCGCCTTCGAGTGCGACCCGCTGAGCGCGTTCGGCGGCGTCATCGTCCTCGACGAGCCCGTCGACCGCGAGACCGCGCAGGCGCTCTCGGAGCAGTTCGTCGAGGTCCTGCTCGCGCCCGGCTACGACGACGACGCGCTCGAGGTGCTCACGCGCAAGCCCAACGTACGCATCCTCGAGGACGGCGAGCGGCGCCGGCCGTCGCCCGACCTCGACCTGCGCCACGTGCGCGGCGGCCTGCTCGTCCAGGATCGCGACGTCGTCGTCGCCGACCCGGACGCGATGCGGATCGCTACCCGCCGCGGCCCGACCGACGCCGAGTGGGAGGACCTCCTCTTCGCCTGGCGGGTCTGCCGCTTCGTGAAGTCCAACGCGATCGTGCTCGCGCGCGGGGCGGCGACCGTCGGCATCGGCGCCGGCCAGATGAGCCGCGTCGACGCCGTCCGCCTCGCGGTCGAGAAGTGCCGCCTGGACGACCTGACCGGCACGGTCCTGGCCTCCGACGCGTTCTTTCCCTTCGCCGACGGCCCCGAGCTCGCGATCGAGGCGGGCGTACGGGCGGTCGTCCAGCCCGGCGGCTCGATCCGCGACGACGACGTCGTGGCCGCCGCCGACGCGGCCGGCGTCGCCATGGTCTTCACCGGCCGACGGCACTTCCGCCACTGATGACGATCGAGCGCCACGGCTCCGGGGTTCCCTGGGAGCCCGTCGTCGGCTACAGCCGCGTCGTCCGCGCCGGCGCCCTCGTCTGGGTCGCGGGCTGCACGGCGACGACGGAGGACGGCGCGATCGCGGGCGTCGGCGACGCCGGCGCCCAGGCCGAGCAGGCCCTGCGGAACCTCGAGGCCGCGCTCGCCCGCGTGGGCGCCCGGCTCGATGACGTCGTGCGCACGCGCATGTACGTGACCGACATCTCGCAGTGGGAGGTCGTCGGCCGCGCCCACGGCGCGGTCTTCGGCGAGATCCGCCCCGTCACCGCGATGGTCGAGGTCAGCGCGCTGCTCGACCCGCGGATTCTCGTCGAGATCGAGGCCGACGCCTACATCCAGGCGTAGACGGCCGCGGTCATGACGCCGCCCGATCGAACACGAAGCGGCTGTAGGTGATCTT
>DATNGY010000195.1:0-2259 GCA_035605735.1 Solirubrobacteraceae bacterium | reverse complement strand
ACGCGGTTGATCGCGCCGCCGTACGCGTCGAACAGCACGGAGCCGCCCGCTGGGGTCGCCGCTCGCGCCTCGACCGCCTGGACGAGCGCGGCGATCGCGGCGGCCGACAGTTGCCCGTTGACGTAGTCCGATTTCGCCGCGAAGCTCGAGCGGCCGACCCCGTCGCCGAGCCGACAGTGCAACGCGTCGGAGCAGCCGGCCCAGAGCAGCATCGCGTCGAGAAACGGCATCGTGGTGATCTCGAGCGTGTCCGGCGCCGTCCCGGCGGCGAAGAACGACGCGAGCAGCGCCTGGAGCTGCGGCCCCGTGCCGAAGAACTGGCCGCTCGAGCCGACGCGGAGCCTGCCGGCGTCGGACGACTCGAGGTCGAGCAGCGAGAACAGGTCGTCAGGGGCAACGGGCGCCCAGCGCTGCCACGCGTCGACGACGCGCGCCGCATCCGACCACGGCCAGCCGGCCCGGTAGATGGTCACGTCCCCGACCGGATGGGTCGTGAGCGTGAAGCGCGTCGCGACGCCGAAGTTGCCGCCGCCTCCGCCGCGTCCGGCCCAGAAGAGGTTCGGGTTCCGCTGGGTGCTACACGGCCGCACGACGCCGTCTGCCGTCACCATCGTGAAGCTTCGGACGTTGTCGCTGGTCAGGCCCAGCTTCCGCCCCGAGAAGCCGACGCCGCCTCCGAGCGCGAGCCCGGCGATGCCGACGGTCGGGCAGGACCCACCGGGAATTGCGAGGCCGTGGGCCGCCAGCTCGCGGTAGACGTCCATCAGGCGTGCGCCGGCGCCGATCCCCACCGTCCCCGCCGCCGCGTTGACGGTGATCGAGGCGAGGCGCGAGACGTCGATCACGACCCCCGTGGTCGTCGAGTAGCCGGCGTAGCTGTGACCACCGCTGCGGGCCCTGAGCGGGACGCCGTTCGCGCGCGCCCAGAGGATCGTCCGCGAGACGTCGATCGCGCTCTCGCAGTAGACGACCGCGAGCGGGTGGACGGCGTCGAAGCGAGGGCTGTACAGGAGCCGTGCGGCGTCGTAGCCGGGGTCGCCCTGCGCCACGACCGTGCCGGTCACACGCGATCGAAGGGCACCGAGATCCGGGCCGCTGCGCGGGCGGCGTGCGACGGCCGGCAGCGTGCCGGCGGCGATCGCGAGCCGTCCCGCACGCTCTAGCAGCCCGCGGCGGTCGAATCGGGGATCGGCGGCGGACGTCGTCCGCCCAGTCTACGACGGGCGCTGCGGCCCGGGCGACGCAGGAAGGCGGGCGACGAACGGCAGCGCGACAACGGCGAGCAGGCCGACCGCCGCGAACGCCGCCGCTCCGTCGCCGGGGAGATCGAACGCGAGGCCTGCGACGGGTGTCCCGACGAGGATCGCGAGCACGGCGCAGCCGTTGACGAGCGCGACCGCCGCTCCCGGTGCGTCCGGGCGGAGCCGCTGCACCGTCTCGAAGATCACGGCGAACGGGAAACCGGCGGCAAGCCCGAGCGTGAGCGCCCCGAGCGCCGACAGCCAGAGCGGCCCGCCCAGCGCGAGGACGAGCGCGCCGCCGGCGACGGCGAGGAGCGAGAGGCCGACCAGCCGCCTGCGCCAGCCAGGCCACCGGTGGACGACGGCGCCGCCGAGCGGTCGCGTCAGGATGCCGGCGAGGAGGACGAGGCTTCCGAGTGCGCCCGCCACGGCGGAGCCCGCGCCGCGGCGCTCGAGCAGGGGAACGACCCAGTTGCCCGCGATGACCGCGAGCCCGAACGTCGCCGCCTGGAGGACGCCGAGGGGCAGCAGGTCGGGGTCGCGCAGGACGCCCCGCGACGCGCGTCCCACGGTGCGGAGCGTCCGCACGCCGAAGAGCGGGATCGCCGCGGCGATCGCGAGCGCGAGCCCGGTCGCGTACGGGGCGCGCCAGCTCGTCGCGTCCGTCAGCGGCGGGACGATGACCAGCGCGAGGCCGCCGCCCGCCATCGTCGCGGCGCCGTAGAGCCCCCGCACCACGGGACCGCCGCGTCCCGCGCGGACGAGATCGAGACCCGTGACGAAGGCGGCGCCCGACCCGGCACCGACGACGAGCCTCCCCAGGAGCCCGAGCGCGACATTCGCCTCGAGCAGAAGCAGCGCGTTCCCGGCCGCCGCGGCGCCGCAGGCGCCGAGCGCGACGCGGTGCGGCCCGAAGCGGTCCGACCAGACACCCGCCGGGAGCTGCGAGGCGAGCTGCGTGACAAAGAGCGCGGTGGTGAGCAGGCCGATCGTCGCGAGCGACGTGCCGTACGCCTCC
>DATNGY010000194.1:0-3613 GCA_035605735.1 Solirubrobacteraceae bacterium | reverse complement strand
ACGCACGGCGCGCCGTCCTCGACGACGGGGCGCGGGCGCTGCGGCGCGCGGTCGCCGCCGAGCCCTGGTACCACCGGGGTTGACGCCCGACATCCGGCTGCGCGCGGGGGCGCGACCGGCGTACTGTCGGCCGTGCGGTGGCCACGGACACCCAACGAGCAGCGGGCGCCGGCCGGCTCCTGGAGCGCGAGCGTGAGCTCGGTGCGCTGCACGACGCCGTCGCGGGCGTCGGGCGCGGCGAGGGGCGGGTCGTGCTCGTCGAGGGTCCGCCCGGCGTTGGGAAGACCCGCCTCGTCGCCGACGCCCGCGCCGCGGCTCGGCGCGCCGGGGTCCTCGTGCTCGAGGCCCGCGGCGCGGAACTCGAGCGCGACTTCGCGTTCGGGGTCGCCCGGCAGCTGCTCGAGGCGGTGGCGGTCGGCGGCGGCGACGAGCTCTTCGCGGGCGCGGCGGGCACGGCTCGGCGCCTCTTCGCGGACGGCCAGGCGGAGCCGGCGCCGATGGAGGCGGGCTTCGCGACGCTGCACGGGCTCTACTGGCTCGTCGTCAACCTCGGCGATCGCGCCCCGGTGCTCGTCGCGGTCGACGACGCGCACTGGGCCGACGAACCCTCGCTGCGCTTCCTGGACTACCTCACGCACCGCGTCGAGGGCGTGCCCATCGCCGTCGTGCTCGCCGGGCGCCCGCCCGAGGACGGGGTCTGGGCGCAGCTCGCCGCCCAGGCCGACGCGCAGGTCCTGCGGCCGCGGCCGCTCAGCGCGGAGGCGGTGGACGCGCTCGTCCGCGCGCGGCTCGGCGAGGCGAGCTCCGACGAGCTGTCCGCCGCGTGCCACGCAGCGACGAAGGGCAACCCGCTGTTCCTGCGCGAGCTGCTCGGCGAGCTCGAGGCGCGGGGCGGATCGGCGTCGCCGGCGGACGTCGCGGCCCTCGGGCCCGCGGCGGTCGCGCGCTTCGTCCGCCGCCGGCTCGCGAGCCTGGGCCGGGACGCGGGCGAGCTCGCGAGCGCCGTCGCCGTGCTCGGCGACGGCGCCGACCCCGCGCTCGCGGGCGCGGTCGCCGGGATCGCCGACGTCGGTCCGGTCGTCGACGCGCTCGTCCGCGCCGACGTCCTCGCGGCCGGCGAGCGCCTCTCGTTCGTGCATCCGATCGTGCGCGCGGCGGTCTACGAGGACCTCGCGCCCGGCGAGCGCCAGGACCGCCACGCCGCGGCGGCCGCCATGCTCGCCCGGACCGGCGCGGCGCCCGAGCGCGTCGCGGCGCACGTCGTGCTCAGCGGCCGCGCCGACGCGTCGGTCCTGCGAGCGGCCGCGGCGAGCGCCCTGCAGCGCGGCGCCCCGAGCACCGGGGTCCGCTACCTGCGCCGGGCGCTGGAGGATCCGTCGGCCGCCTCCGACCGCGCCGATCTGCTCACCGAGCTCGGCTGGTGCGAGCTCGCGGCGGCCGAGCTCGCCGCCGCCGATCAGCACCTTCGCGCGGCCGTCGCGCTCGACGCTCCGCCGGCGGTCCGCGTGCGGGCGGCCGCCCTGCTCGCGCGCGCGGCGGTCCTCGTGGGCGGCGACGTCGCCGCGCTCGCCGCGAGCACGCTCGAGGCGCTGGCCGAAGAGCTGCGCGAAGCCGATCGCGAGGCGTCGCTCGGCCTCGGCGGCGACCTGCTCACACTGAGCGAGACCACGCCGCCGCTGCGGGCCGCGCTTCCTGCGCGGCTCGAGCGCTTCCGAAGCCAGGCGATCGGCGACGAGCGCTACGAGGCGGTCGCCGAGGTCCACGCCGCGAACGCGTTCCTCCTCCGGGGCGGCGACGCGGCGGTGGCCGCCGACCGCGTGGAGGCCGCGCTCGCGCGCGGCCTCCCGGAGCGGGCAGCGACGAGCACGCTGTTCATCGCGCTCTCCACGCTGATCAGCGCCGAGCGCCATGATCCCACGGCGCGCTGGCTGGCGGCCGGGCTGGAGGGCGCGCGCCGCGAGGGCCACGCGGCGCGCCAGGCCATCCTGCTCGGCGAGCTCGCCGTGATCGCGCTGGCCCGCGGCGAGCTCGACGACGCCCTCGTCGACGCCGAGACCGGGATGGCGGTCGTCGACGCTCGCCATTTCGTCTGGCTGCAGCTCGTCGCCGTCGCGACGGTGGTCCACCTCGAGCGCGGCGACCTCGACGCGGCCGCCGCGACCATCGCGCTCGGCGAGGACCTCGACACGACGCGGGAGCGCCTCTTCCTCGACGACTTCCTCGTCGCGCGCGGACGCGTGCGCATCGCCCAGGGAGAGCTCCAGCGCGGCGCCGCTGACCTCCTCGACTGCGGCGCGCTGCTCGAGCGGCTCGAGATCCGCTGGCGCTGCGACTGGCGCGCGCACCTCCTCGCGGCGCTCACCGCCCTCGGCGACGACGAGCGGGCGCGAACGCTCGCGCGCGAGCACCTCGAGGTCGTCCGCGCCGTCGGCGCGCCCGGCGCGCTCGGGCGGGGCCTGCGCACCGCGGGCGCCACCGTCGGCGGGGAGGAGGGGCTCGCGCTGCTCGAGGAGGCCGTCGCCGTGCTCCAGCGCAGCCCGGCCCGGCTCGAGCTCGCCCACGCCCTGCGCGACCTCGGCGCCGAGCTGGGCCGCCGTCGCCGCCGCCGCGAGGGCCGCGAGGCGCTGCGCGCGGGCATGGAGCTCGCCGCGCGCTGCGGCGCCCGGGCGCTGGTCGAGCGCGCCCGTTCCGAGCTCGTGGCCGGCGGGGGCCGGCGGCCGCGCCTCGAGCTCACGGGCGCCGGCGCCCTGACGCCGGCCGAGCGGCGCGTCTGCGAGCTGGCCGCGGCCGGCGACCTCACCAACCGCGCGATCGCGCAGAGCCTCTTCGTGACCGAGAAGACGGTCGAGCTGCACCTCTCCAACGCGTACCGCAAGCTCGGCATCCGCTCGCGCTTCCAGCTCGCCGAGTCCCTCAGCGCGTAGGGCAAAACCCTGGGGGAAAGCCTGGGGTGCTCCCCCTGGCGGCACGTTCGCCGCGGGCGGAGCATCGCCGTCGCCCCGCGAACCAAGGGAGACGGTGCCATGACGGGTCCGCTGTACCACCTCGGTCGTTTCTGCTCACGCCACCACTGGCCGGTGATCGCGCTCTGGGTCGCCGCCACGGTGGCGTTCGCGCTCGTCGGCCACACGGTCGGCGAGCGCACGAGCGACAACCTCAGCCTCCCGGGGACCGACTCGACCAGGGCCACCGACCTGCTCGAGCAGAAGCTCCCCGACCAGGCCAACGGCAGCAACCCGCTCGTGCTGCAGGCGCGCAGCGGCAAGCTGACCGACTCAAAGCACGAGACCGCCGTGCACGACACGGTGACGGCGCTGAAGAAGACCGACCACGTGATCAAGGTCGTCGACCCGACGACGAGCTCGGGCTCGGCGTTCCTCTCCAAGGACGCGAAGACCGGCTACATCCCGGTCACGCTCGACGTCTCCGCGGGCGACCTCACCGAGGACCAGGCGCAGGCGGTCCTCGACGCCGCCCATCCGGCGCGAGCGGCCGGCATGAAGACCGCCGTCGGCGGCTACGTCGGACAGAAGCTCTCCAAGCCCAGCACGCACGTCAGCGAGGCGATCGGCCTCGGCGCCGCCGTGATCATCCTCCTCTTCGCGTTCGGCAC
>DATNGY010000193.1:0-18503 GCA_035605735.1 Solirubrobacteraceae bacterium | reverse complement strand
AGCGCCTGCCCTTTGGCGCGGATCTTGTGGCTGGCCGAGACGATCGCCGCCTGCGTACCCGCCGACGGGGTCGTGTTGAAGCCGTGGCCGGTGCCGAAGCGGTTGGCGTCGGCGGGGACGACCTTGACGTCGAGCGGCGGGACGCCGAGCTCCTCGCCGACGAGCTCGGCGTAGCGCCCCTCGTTGCCGTCGGGCTCGGTGGTGAGGCTGAGCACCATCTTGCCCGTCGGGTGCACGCGCAGGAAGACGGCCCGGTAGGCCTCGTCAGCCACTGTGGCTCCTCTCGTCGTCGGCCTCGGCCGCGGCGGCCAGGCGCTGACGCTCCTGGTGCGCCGTCAGCGCGTTGTGCTCCTCCAGGTCGCAGAAGGCGGGCTGCGGGCCGCCGAGCTGGTGCGGGGGCACGGCCGGGCGCTCGCAGCCCGGGTAGATGCACGTCTTGGTCTCGCTCACGTTCCCCATCCGGGCGTCGTGTTGCCGCGGCTCGGGCCGTGGCCGCTGGGCATGGCCACCGAGCTGCCGGCCGCCGGCTTCGCGCTCGGCCAGTCCTCGACGGGCTCGTCGCCGGCGGGCGGCTCGGGAGCCCGCGCGGAGCCGGCGATGGCGTCGGCGACCTCGCCGAGCGCCCGGAAGCTGTGGCCGCTCACAAGCGCATCGCAGTGCGGCAGCGCGGCGACCATGCCCCCGGCCTGCACGGAGAAGGCGCTCGCGGCGACGCGCGGGTTGACCCAGACGATCCGACGGGCCAGGCGGCCGAGGCGCGCCATCTCGCGGCCCACGAGCGCCGGGTCGCCGCGCTCCCAGCCGTCGGAGAGGATCACCACGACGGCCCCGCGGGCCATTCCCCGACGGCCGTGACGATCGTTGAACGCCTTGAGCGCGTCGCCGATCCGCGTCCCGCTCGACCAGTCGGGCGCCGCCGCGGCGGCGCGCTCGATCGCGCGCTCGGGCCGGCGCGACGCGAGCGCCCGGGTCACGCGCGTCAGCCGCGTCGCGAAGACGAAGGCCTCGACGTGCGAACCGGTGGCCGCGGCGCAGGTCAGGAACTGCAGGTACGCGCGCGCGTATGGCTCCATCGAGCCCGAGATGTCGCACAGCAGCACGAGCCGGCGGCGGGCGAGGCGCCCCCGCCGGCGGGTGAGGCCGACCGGGTCGCCGCCGGTGCGCAGGCTCCTCCGCACGGTCCGGCGCAGGTCGACGTGGCGGCCGTGGCGCGCGGTCTCATGGCGCCGGGTCCGCCGGACGGGCGTCGCGAGCCGCAGGCGCGACATCAGGCGGTAGAGCTGCGCGAGCTCGTGCGGCTCGAGCGCGTCGAAGCGCTTCGTGGCCAGCACCTCCTCGTCGCTCGCCCGCCCGAGCGGCACGTCCGTCCACACGCCCGCCTCGTCCTCGTCGGAGGGCGGCGCGACGCCGGCCCCCCGCGCGTCGCGCTCGGGCGCGGCCTCGTGCTCGGACGGCGGGCGCTCCTCGCGCGGTGCCGGCGCCGCGTCGCCGAAGACCGAGCGGAACACGGCGTCGAAGGCGCTCAGGTGCGCGGGGTCGGAGACGAAGACGGCGCGCGCGGTCCAGTACAGCCGCCGGCGCGCGACCGGCCGCACGAGCGTGAGCGCCTGTGCGAAGTGCGCGCAGCGCTCGGGCGTCGCGGGCACGCCCGCCGCGCGCAGGCGGCGGCTGAAGGCTCCGGCGAGCGCCGGGAGGTCGAGGTGGACCGTCTCCACCGCGAAGTCAGTCACCGCTGCGCACGAGCTGCTCGAGGCCGGCCGCGCGGATCACCTCCTGGTCCTCGTCGTACTTCAGCACCGCGCCGAGCGTGCGCTCCACGGCCGCGGCGTCGAGGCGCTCGACGCCGAGCAGGCTCAGGGCCGCGAGCCAGTCGATCGCCTCGGCGATGCCCGGCGGCTTCTGCACGTCGCTGTCGCGCATGCGGGAGACGGCGTCGGCGACCTGGACCGCCAGCGTCTCCGACGCGCCCCTGACCCGCCGGCGGACGATCTCGACCTCGCGCTGGGGGGTCGGGTAGGCGATCCAGTGGTACATGCAGCGGCGCTTGACCGCGTCGTGGAGGTCGCGCGTGCGGTTGGAGGTCAGCACGATGATCGGCGGGTGCGTCGCGCGAACGGTCCCGAGCTCGGGGATCGTCACGCTCGCGTCGCCGAGCAGCTCGAGCAGGAAGGCCTCGAAGTCGTCGTCGGCGCGATCGATCTCGTCGATGAGCAGCACCGCCCCGCGCGGGCCTGGGTGCTCGAGCGCGCGCAGCAGCGGGCGGCGGATGAGGTACTCCGGGCCGAAGAGCCGCTCCTCGGTGACCTCCGCGCCGCCGGCCTCGCCGAGCCGGATGCTCAGCAGCTGCTTGGGATAGTTCCACTCGTAGAGCGCCTCGGCGGCGTCGATGCCCTCGTAGCACTGCAGGCGGACCAGTGGCGTATCGAGCACCACCGCCAAGGCCTTTGCCGCCTCGGTCTTGCCGACGCCCGCCTCCCCCTCCAGGAGCAGCGGCTGCGGCAGGCGCAGGCTGAGGAACATCGTCGTCGCGAGGCCCTCGTCGACGAGGTAGTCGACGCCGGCGAGGCGCTGGGCGAGCGTCTCGACGTCGGGGACGAGCCGGCGCAGCTCCTCGGCGGCCTCGCCGCTCATACCGCCGCGGCGGCGAGGACGGCCCGGTAGTCCTCGGCCGTGTCGACGTCGAGCGGGATCGGCCCGGCGACCGGCACCTCGGTCACGTCGCGGCGATCGAGCAGGCGCCAGACGCCCTTGTCGCCGTGCAGGGCGGCGAGGTCGCCGAACACGCTGCGCGCGAAGGCGATCGGGTGGCCGCGCCCGTCGTCGTAGCGACAGACGGCCAGCGGCGCGTCGCCGCGGCCGCCGAGCAGCGCGGCGACCGTGGCGGGGCTCACGCCGGGCTGGTCGCCGAGCAGCAGGACGAGCACCTCGCAGCGGGGGTCGACGCGGCCGAGCGCGGCGGCGATCGAGGACGAGCAGCCCGCGCCGAAGTCCTCGTTGACGACGACCTCGGCCCCGCGGAGGTCGACGTGCGCTCGCACCTCGCCGGCGGCGCCGCCGAGCGCGACCACGAGCTGGCCGAAGGGACACGCCCGGGCGACCCCGACGACGTGTCCGAGCAGCGTGCCGTCGCCGTAGGGGAGCAGCTGCTTGGGACGCCCGAGCCGGCGCGAGCCGCCCGCGCCGAGGACGAGCCCGGTGACGAACGGGTCACTCCGCGGCGGCATGCGCTTCGAACGCGGCCCTGCAGGCGTCGCCGCAGAAGTAGACGGTCTCGCCCTCGTGCTCGAGCGAGGGCGTGCCGGCGACGGCGGCGACGGTCATCCCGCACACCGGGTCGGTGGCGGTCGGCGCCGCGCCGCCCGCCGCCGGTCGCGCGCGCCGGACCGCGACGATCCCGGCGAGGATCGACAGCGCGATCTCCTCCGGCGTGCGCGCGCCGATGTCCAGCCCGGCGGGGGTGTCGATGCGCTCGAGCAGCTCGGGGGCCACCCCGTCCGCGCGCAGGTCGCCGAGCACGCCGGCGCTGCGATTGCGGCTGGCCACGAGCCCGACGTACGGCAATTCGGCCTCGAGGCCGCGGCGCAGCGCCGGCAGCTCGTCGCGGCCGTGGCTGCCCACCACGAGCGCGAGGTCGCCGGGGCGCGGCGCGAAGTCGCCGGCCACGACGTGGACGACCTCCAGCCCGAGCTCCGGGCCGAGGCGCTCGAGCGCGCCCACGATCGGCGTCTCCCCCTCCACGAAGACGCGCGGCGCCGGCAGCGACGGCTCGAGGAAGATCTCCAGGGCGCCGCCCGAGAGGCACGGGTTCTGAACGGTCACCGCCCCCTCCTCCACGGTCTCCTCCGCGTCGTCGGCGAAGGACGAGACCCGCAGCAGCACGGCGTCGCCGCTCGCGATCGCCCGCAGCGCGTGGGCGCTGACGCTGTGCTCCACGCACGCGCCTCCGACGAAGCCCTCGATCGATCCGTCGCCGAGCACGAGCGCGACGTCCCCCGCCTTGGCGCTCGTCGGCCGCCGGGCTCGTACTACGGTCGCCGTGACGAACGGCGCCCCCGCCGCGGCGAGCTCGGCCGCCCGCCGCGCGATCGCGACGGGCATCATTGCGGCGGCTCCGGGCGCCCTTGCATCGCGGCCCACACGCGCGCCGGCGTGCAGGGCATGTCGATGTGCTCGACGCCGTGCGTCTCGTGGAGCGCGTCGATCACCGCGTTGACGATGGCCGGCGGCGAGCCGACGTTCGGCGACTCTCCGATGCCCTTCGCGCCCAGCGGGTGGTGCGGGCACGGCGTGACCGTCTCTCCGAGCTCGAAGTCCGGGCACTCGAGCGCGGTCGGGATCAGGTAGTCCATGAACGACGAGTTCAGGCAGTTGCCCTCCTCGTCGAAGGAGATCAGCTCCATCAGCGCGATGCCGACCCCCTCGGCGAGCCCGCCGTGGATCTGGCCGTCGACGATCATCGGGTTGATCCGCACGCCGCAGTCGTCGACCGCGACGAAGCGCCGCACCGCGACCTGGGCGGTGTCGGGATCGATGTCGACGACCGCGATGTAGGCCCCGTACGGGTAAGTGAGGTTCGGGGGGTCGTAGATCACCTGGGCGTCGAGGCCGCCCTCCATGCCCTCGGGCATCTCCTCTCCGCTGTAGGCGCGCACCGCGATCTCCTCGATCATCGCGCCCATCTCGGGGTCGCCCTTGACGTACCAGCGGCCCTTCTCCCACGCGAGGTCCTCCGGCCGGGTCTCGAGCATCGTCGCCGCGATCAGGCGCGCCTTGTCGCGCACCTTGCGCGAGACGACCGCCACCGCTCCGCCGGAGACGGGCGTCGAGCGGCTTCCGTAGGTGCCGAGGCCGTAGGGCGACCGGTCGGTGTCGCCGTGGCGCACCTCGACGTCCTCGGGCGGGATGCCGAGCTCCTCGGCGACGATCTGGGCGAACGTCGTCTCGTGGCCCTGGCCCTGGGTCTGCGCGCTGATGCTGATCACGGCCTTCCCGGAGGGGTGCACCCGCAGGTCCGCGCCGTCGTTCATGGACAGGCCGAGGATGTCCATGTGCTTGCGCGGGCCCGCGCCGACGCCCTCGGTGAAGAACGAGACGCCGATGCCCATGAGCTGGCCGCGAGCTCGCTTCTCAGCTTGCTCGCGGCGAAGATCCTCGTACCCGGCGATCTCCATCGCTACGCGCATCGTCTTGGCGTAGTCCCCCGAGTCGTAGGTCCAGCCCGTCGTCGTCTCGTAGGGGAACTGCTCGGGGCCGATGAAGCTGCGCATGCGCAGGTCGATCGGGTCCGTCCCCATCTCGTGCGCGAGCGCGTCGACCATCCGCTCCACGAGGTAGACGGCCTCGGTGATCCGGAACGAGCACCGGTACGCGACGCCGCCGGGCGCCTTGTTGGAGTAGACCGCCTTGACCTTGACGTGGGACGCCTGCAGGTCGTAGGAGCCGCAGACGATGTGGAAGAAGCCGGCCGGGAACTTCGTCGGCTGCGCCGTGCTGTCGAAGGCGCCGTGGTCGGCGATCACGTCGACCCGCAGGCCGGTGATCTTGCCGTCCTTCGCGCACATCTGGCTGCTCATGACGTAGTCGCGCGCGAACCCGGTCGACATCAGGTTCTCCGAGCGGTCCTCCTGCCACTTGACCGGCTTGCCGGTCAGGATCGAGCCGACGATCGCGCAGACGTAGCCCGGGTAGACGGGGACCTTGTTGCCGAAGCCGCCGCCGATGTCCGAGCACATGATCCGGATCATGTGCTCGGCCAGCCCGGCGACGTGCGCGTAGACCGTTCGGTGCGCGTGAGGCGCCTGGTTGCCGTTGTAGATGTCGAGTTGCCCGGTCTCGGGGTCGAAGTCGGCGATGATCCCGCACGTCTCGAGCGGCGCCGGGTGGCAGCGCGGATAGATGATGTCGCGCGTGACGACCGTGTCCGCCTCGGCGAAGACGCGGTCGGTAGCCGCCTCGTCGCCGGCCTCCCACGTCGGGCTCGCGAGGTTGTCGCGCTGGCCGGCCTTGTCGTCGCGGATGAGCGGTGCGTCGGGGTCGAGCGCCTTGCGGGCGTTGACGACCGCGGGCAGCGGCTCGTAGTCGACGTCGATGAGCGCCAGCGCGTCGTTGGCGGAGTACTGGTCCGTCGCGATGACGAACGCGACCTCCTGTCCCTGGAAGCGGACCTTGTCGCCGGCGAGGACGGCCTGCGTGTCGTAGGAGATGGTCGGCATCCAGGCCAGCCCGAGCGTCTCGAGGTCCTTGGCGGTGATGACGGCGGCGACGTTCGGGTGCGCCAGCGCGGCCGACGTGTCGATCGAGAGGATGCGCGCGTGCGCGTAGGGGCTGCGCAGCATCGCCCCGTAGACCGTCCCCGGCAGCCGGATGTCGTCGAGGTAGTTGCCCTTGCCGCGGATGAAGCGCGGGTCCTCCTTGCGCTTCAGGCGCCCGAAGCCGATCGGGCGCTCGTTCGCGGGGGTCGGGAGGTTCTCGACGACGGCCATGCTCACGCCTCCTGCTCGACGGCGGCCTCGTGCTCGGCCGCCCAGCGAACGGCGCTCACGATGTTCTTGTATCCCGTGCAGCGGCAGATGGCGCCGGAGATCGCGGTGCGGATCTCGTGCTCGGTCGGGTCGGGGTTCTCGTCCAGCAGCGCGCGGGCGGTCATCAGCATGCCCGGCGTGCAGAACCCGCACTGCAGCGCGTGACGCTCGTAGAAGCCCTGCTGGACGGGGTCCAGACGGCCTTCGACCTCGAGCGACTCGACGGTGCGGATCTCGTGGCCCTCGCACATCGCCGTGAGGATCGTGCACGACTTGACGGGCCGGCCGTCCATGAGGACCACGCAGGCGCCGCAGTTGGACGTGTCGCAGCCCCAGTGGGTGCCGGTCAGGCCGAGGTCATCGCGCAGGAAGTGCACGAGCAGCCGGCGCGGCTCGACGTCGGCCGAGACCGGCTCGCCGTTGACGGTCAGCGACACGTTCATCCGCTCCCCTTCGTCCTGGCGGCAGCGCGGCGCAGCGCGCGGTGCGTGAGCACGCCGGCCAAATGGCGCTTGTAGTCGACCGGGCCGCGGCCGTCGGCCCGCGGCGAGCAGTCCTCGGAGGCGATCGCGGCCGCCTGCGCGAAGAGCTCCTCCGACGGCGCCCGGCCGCGAAGCAGCTCCTCGGCGCGCGCGAGGTGGATCGTGGTCATCCCGACTGCGCCGAGGGCGACGCCGGCGTCGGCGATCGCGCCGTCGTCCATCCACAGGGCCGCCGAGGCGGCGGCGATCGCCCAGTCGCCCGCGCGCCGCTCGACCTTCTCGTGGGCGCTCCCCGCACCCGGCCGCACCGGCACGCGCACCTCGGTCAGCATCTCGCCGGCCCCGACCGCCGTCGTGTACGGCCCCACGTGGAAGTCCTCCATCGCGACCACGCGCTCGCCCTCCGCGCCCCGGATGACGACCTGCGCCTTGACCGCCGAGCACACGGCCGAGAGGTCCTCGGCCGCGTCGGCCTGGCACAGCGACCCGCCGATCGTCCCGCGGTTGCGCACGACGGGGTCGGCGATGACGGCCTCGGCGTCGGCGAAGAGCGGGAACCGGCGCGCGAGCAGCTCCGAGCGCTCGAGGTCGACGTGCCGCGTCAGCGCGCCGATCCTGATCTCGCCGTCGTCCTCGCGGATGTAGGCGAGCTCCGTCAGGTCGTTGATGTCGATGAGGTGCTCGGGGGTGGCGAGGCGCAGCTTCATCATCGGCAGCAGGCTGTGGCCGCCGGCGATGATCCGCGCCTCGGGTCCGACTCGCCGCAGCGCCGCGATCGCCTCCTCCACGCTCGTCGCGCGCTCGTACTCGAACGGAGCGGGGGTCTGCATCAGGAACGCTCGGTCGGGAGGCGCTTGCGCGGCGCGCCGACGTCCTCGCGGCGCTCGTACTGCTCGGGGGCGCCGGTCCCGATGACGGGCGAGGTCGGCAGGTGCTCGGGGCTCGTGTGCCGGACGCTCGGGTAGAGGCCGCGCGCGGCGCTGCTGCCGCCTTCGACGTTGCGGAGCACCTCGCCGGCCGGGCTGGCGGCGGCGATCGGCGCCTCGCGGCCCAGCCGCGCGAGCGTGAGCGTGCCGCGCGTGTAGACCTCGCCGATGCGCGGCGCGGTCACCTCCGTGCTCTCGGGGACGTTGCGGAAGCCGGCGGCGGCGGCGCCGGGGTAGAGGCCGTCGACGAGGCCGACGGCGTCGGTGAGCCCGGCCTTCTTCACGAGCAGGCCCTCGAGCAGGTCGACGCCCGCGTCGAGCTGCTCGTTGATCGTCGTGACGACGTCGTTGACCGGCGCGCTCTTGCGCACGATCTCGCCGACCTCGCCGATGACCACGTCGAGGCCCGCCGTGATCCGGCGCAGGGCCACGATCGTCGAGACGAGGTAGAAGACGAGCGCCAGGACGATCAGGAGCACCGCCAGGATCATGACCACCGCCGGCGCGCTCATCGCCGCTCCGCGTCGTCGAGGATCACGTCGAGCGACCCGCCGTAGTCCGCGAGCCCGGCGACGGTCTCGGTCACCTGGTCGCGCGTCGTCAGCAGCAGCTCGGCCGCGTCGAGGTCCTTCGAGCCGGCCGTCGCCACGGTCGCGATCCCGTCCACCGAGGGGACGATGCTCTTGGCCGCCTCGAGCACGCCGCGCAGCAGGTACACGACGACCGGCAGCACGACGAGGAGCAGGACGGCGTCCCCGATCCACCACAGGGTCATAGCGGCCTTCTCGCGGCGACGGTCGCCGCCTTGCGGGCGATCCCCGGCAGGGCGCCGAGGATGACCTCGAACTGCGCGTTGATCGCCTTGACGGACCCCTCGAGCGGACGCAGGTGCTCGGCCTCGACGCCCGTCAGCGCCGTGCGGAGCGTGGCGAGGCCCTCGGAGATCGCGCGCAGGCCCCGGCGCACCTCGATGAGCGCGAGCGCGAGCACGGCGATGACGACCACGGCGAGCGCGACGCTCAGGGCGATGTAGGCGTCGGTGCTCACGCGTCGCCGAACCCGTCGGTGAGGGCGTTCATGTAGCCGTCCTGCACGACCGCCTCCTCCACGATGAGGGCCAGCACGGGGGCGGTCGCCTCGAGCTGGGGGATGTTCGCCGTATTCGCGCCGATCTGGCCCGCGACCGCCAGCAGCCCGCCGACCGAGCGCTCGATGCTCCTGACGTTGCGGATGAGCAGCGCGAGCAGCGTGGCGACGATCAGCGCGGCGACGAGGCCGATGACGAGCGCGATCGACCAGAAGGTCCCGGTCGAGGCCGCGAGGATCATCGTCCGACCGCCACCTTGCGCAGCGCCCGGGCCGCGTGGAGGACCCGCACGCCGGAGTCGTTGATCCGCGCGATGCCGTCGAGCTCGTCGGTCTGGCGCCGAACGACCTCCAGCGCCTCCTCGGCCGTGCGGGCCTGCCCGGCGATCCGCGTCGCCAGCGCCACGATCGTGATCACGATCGCGGCTGCCACGAGGATCACGACGACGCCGATCGCGAGGCCGACGACCCATCCGGCCGACGCCACCGTCAGCACAGGCAACCTCTAGACGCACCCGGCGCATGGGACGCCGCGGCCATCCGTTCCCTCCTCGTGTCCGAACTCCCCTCGGGCGGACCCTACCAAGACCGGGATCGCTGCCGGTCACTACGCAGCGACAACGGCGGGCTCGCCGATCGCCTCGACGAGCGCCGCGACGTGCGCGGCGAGCTCGGTGCGGAGCTCGTGGTCGACGAGCTCACCCTCCTCGCCGAAGCGCTCCTGCGCGTGCATCACCGGCAGCTCGCGGTCGACGACCTTCGCGCCGATCGTGGCGAGCACCTTGCGCAGCTCGGCCTGGGCCCAGACGGCGCCGAACAGGCTCGTGCTCGCGCCGACGACGGCCACGGGCTTGCCGCGCAGCGCGGTCGTGGCGACGGGGCGCGAGACCCAGTCGAGCGCGTTCTTGAGCTGGCCGGGGATCGAGCCGTTGTACTCCGGCGTCGAGAACAGCACGCCGTCGGCGCGCTCGATCGCCCGCCGGAGCGCCACGACGGCCGCGGGCCGCTCGCCGGCGTCGTCGTCCTCGCTGTACGGCGGGACCGCCTTCAGGACGCCGGCATCGACCAGCTCGTGCTCCGTGCCGGGCGGCAGCAGCTCGGCCGCCGCCCGCAGGAGCTTCGTGTTGTGCGAATCCCGCCGCAGGCTGCCCGAGACGAGGAGGATCCGCGACGGCACTAGGACTTCTTGAACTCGAGGTGGACGTAGAGGGTCACGTCGTCGGACAGGACCTTGCCGCCCGTCGGGAGGTCGGCGTTCCAGTCGAGCCCGAACTCGTGGCGGTCGAGCGTCGTCTCGAGCTCGATCCCGGTGAGCTCCTGGCCGTAAGGGTTCGTCGCCTGGCTCAGCGTGCCGCGCGCCGATACCGGCTTCGTGATGCCCTTGACCGTGAGCTCGCCGTCGACGGCGAGCGAGCCGTCGTCGGCGGTCGTGATCGACGTCGATTCGAAGTCGATCGTCGGCGTGTTGGCGGCGTCGAAGAACTCGGCCGAGAGCAGGTGGCCCCGGAAGTTCTCGTCGTGCACGTCGATCGACTCGACGGGAACGCGGCCGGTCAGGCGCAGCGCGCCGTCCTCGACGGCGAGCGCGGCGTCGACCTGCTTGAAGCTCGTGCGGAACGTCGAGACGCGCATGTGGCGGATGCCGAAGCTCGCGGTCGAGTGGACGGGGTCGACCGTCCAGCTTCCGGCCAGCTCCTGCGGGGCCGTGGTGGCGCTCATGGGGGACCTCTCCTTCGTGCGTGGGGAAGCAACCGAAGTGATTGCGCGCGCAACGATAGCACCGAAGTCGTTGCGTGTGCAACGGCTCCTGCCGCGGCGGGAGGCGACGAGCAGGATTGGCGAGGCGCTGGCTCGTCAGACCCGCCCGGCGCGCGGGGTGCCCTATAGGGCGTCGCGGACGACGGCCGCCCCGGGAGCGATCTCCGGCTCGAGGCGGTCGAGCAGCTCGCGCCACCCGGGCTCGAGCGCGATCGCGCGCCGCACGCGCTCCAGGGCCGTCGGCAGATCGCCGGCCTGCGCGGCGGCGAGCCCCGCCCAGAAGAGGAGCTCGTGGTTGCCGGGCGCGAGCTGCGCGGCCCGCGCGTAGCGCTCGCCGGCCTCGTCGTGGCGACCCTGCCCGACGAGCTCGTCGCCCTGCGTGGCGAGGTCGTAGGCGTCGGCGAGGTCGAGCAGCCGGTCGAGCTCGGCGAGCGGCTCGGGATCGTCGTCGACGCGCAGGTCGACCGTCCGCCGCCAGGGCTCGCCCTCGGCGGGGGCGACGAGGAGCGCCGCCGACTGGCGGCCGCGGATGTCGCCGCCCTCGGCCTGCGCCGCGTGCAGAGCGGCGAGCAGCCGGCGCGCGAGCGGCCCGACGGCGGCCTCGAACGCGCGCGCCATCGCGGGCCAGACCGCGGCCGAGGCCATCATGTTCGCCTGGGCGGTGAAGCCCGCGCCGCGCTCGTCGCCCGCGTGCGCGACGCAGCCCGCGCCGGTGTGGACGGCGACGTCCCCGTGGGCGTCGACGACCCCGACCTGGCGAAACCGAGCCTGGGCGTCGTCGGCGAGCAGGCCGTCGAGCGCGCCGGGGGCGCGCGCCCCGGCCGCGAGCGCGTCGAGCGCTTGGGGCCCGTAGGCCGGCTCGGCGATCGACTGCGTCGCGACCGCGCCGACCCCGGCTCGCACCCACGGGACGATCGCGCCCACCGCGAACCAGTGCGACTGCACCGCGACCCCGAGCTCGCCCGTGCGCCGGTCGCGCGCGACGATCGAGTACGTGCCCCGGCGCATTGGCGGTCCAGCGTATCGTCACGCTCTCCGATGGCCGCCTCGGCCGACGTCATCCTCGAGCGCGTCCGCGCGATCCCGCCCGGCTTCGTGCGCACGTACGGCGACCTCTCCCCCGAGGCCCCGCGCCGGGCCGGCTGGGCGCTCGCGCACTGCCACGATCCGTCGGTGCCGTGGCACCGCGTCGTGCGCGCCGACGGCTCGCTGGCCATGGGCGCGCGTCAGCGGGCGCTCCTGGAGCGCGAGGGCACGCCGCTGCGCGGGGACCGCGTCGACCTGCGCGTGGCACGATGCCCGCCCGATGTGGCTCCAGCGTGAGATCCGGCTCGATCCGCGGCCACGCGGCTTCCACCTGATCACGGACGAGGTCGAGCGCGCGCTCCCCGAGCTCGGCGAGCTCGAGGTCGGGCTCTGCCACCTCTTCCTGCGCCACACCTCGGCCGCGCTGACGCTCAACGAGAACGCGTCGCCCGACGTGCGCCGCGACCTGCGGACGTGGTTCGACGACGCGGTACCAGAGGACTTCCCCTGGGAGCACCGCCTCGAGGGTCCCGACGACATGCCCGCACACGTCAAGGCGTCGCTGCTCGGGCCTTCGCTCTCTCTGCCGGTCCGCCGCGGGCGCCTGGCGCTCGGGACGTGGCAGGGCGTCACGCTCTGCGAGCACCGCGATCGCGGCGGGCCGCGCACGCTCCTGGCCACCGTCTGGGGTCAGTCGCGCCGCGCGGATCCGTAGCGCGCGCTGCGGAACTCGCGGATGTCGACGGGACGGGGGCTCGGCCGCCTCGCCACGCCCGAGGAAGTCCGGCAGCAGCGGCGTCTCGACCGCTCCATCGCCGACCCGCTCGACCCGCGCCGCGCGCGCGTGCGGGCGCGACGACACCGCGCGTTGTCGGGCTCCATCGTGAACCCCCCGCCGCCCATGGCGAGGATCGTGCGCGCCATCACGCGGCCGCGAGGGTCACGGCGGGCGCGCCGATGAGCTCGGCGGTCAGCGGCTCCTCGACGACCTCGTCGTCGATCACGTCCACGCGCCAGCCCTGCGCGCCCGGGCGCGAGGTGACGACGCGGTGCAGCTCGGTGCCCACGAAGTGCAACCCGGCGCCGTCGTCGGCGGCGTAGCCGCCGCGCATCCCGTCGGCCACGAAGCGCCGGTACTCCGTGCGCCGCGTCGGCTCGCCGTTGTAGTGCACGCAGTTGGAGTGCGGCAGCAGCCCGAGGCCGTCGATGCGCTGCGGCGGCCCGTGGAAGGCGGTGACCGCCTCGGCGAACCAGCACAGCGAGCCGGCGCTGAGGCCGCAGAGCACGAGCCCGCGCCGCCACGCCTCGGCCATGACCGCGTCGAGACCGTGCGCGCGCCAGGTGCCGAGCAGGCTGATGACGCTGCCGCCGCCGACGTAGATGAGGTCCTGCTCGAGCAGGTGCGCGGCGACGTCGCCGGCCCCGCCCCGGTCGCGCCGGAAGAGCGACACGTGGCTCGGCTCGCACGTCGACGCGCAGAAGGCGCGGTAGAAGCGGACGATGTAGTGGTCGGCGTCGCCCGAGGCGGTCGGCAGGAAGCAGACGCGCGGCCGTTCGACGCCGGTCGCCGCGAGCACGTAGCCGTCCAGCAGCGGGTTGCCCGCCTCCATCGAGAAGCCCCCGCCGCCGAGGGCGACGATCTGCGGGACCCGCGCCATCGGCGGAATGTAGGGTCCTCCACCGGGGTCTGCAGCGATTTCGTGCGTCCGGTCGAGCCGCGCTCGACCGCCGGTCCTGGCGGCCGTCCGTCCGCAGCGGACGACGGTGCAAGACCGTTACCCGCTTCTCTCCACTTCCAGGTTATCGGCGACCGGGGGGCTTGTTTCAAGCCCCGTGGCGTGCCGCATAATCGCCCGCCGCAAGCCAGAACCCACGGAAATGGAGGAGCGAAAGCGTATGACCGAGCATGCGGTGGTCATCGCCGGAGGCGGTCCCGCGGGGATGATGCTGGCGGCTGAGCTGGCGTTGGCGAAGGTTGGCGTCGCGGTCGTCGAGCGGCGTCCCGATCACGTGCTCGTCGGCTCACGGGCCGGTGGGTTTAACTCGCGTACCATCGAGGTGTTCGATCAGCGTGGGATCGCTGATCGGTTCCTGCCCGAGGGTCAGGTGCATCAGGCCATGCCGTTCGGCGCGACCGTCTTGGACATGAGCGACCTCCCGACGCGCCATCCGTATTTCCTCGGGATTTTCCAGAACCAGATCGAGCGGATCATGGCCGCCTGGATCGCCGAGCTGCCGGTGCGCATCTACTACGGATGTGAGGTGACGGGCTTCGCGCAGGACGACACCGGGGTCGATGTCCGGCTGTCGGACGGCGCGCCGCTGCGGGCGCGGTATCTCGTCGGGTGCGACGGCGGGCGCAGCCTGATCCGCAAAGCGGCGGGCATCGAGTTTCCGGGCTGGGATGCGACGAGGAGCAACCTGATCGCGGAGGTCGAGATGAGCGAGGAGCCGGAGTTTGGCCTCCGTCACGACGCCGCCGGCGTTCACGGTCTCCACCTGATGGAGGATGGCAGGACGGTCCGGGTGGTCGTGACCGAGCAGCAGATCGGGCCCAGCAGCGAGCCGACCCTGCGTGATCTGAGCGAGGCGCTCATCGCCGTGTACGGCACCGACTTCGGGATCCACGATGCGACGTGGATCTCCAGATTCACCGATATGACTCGGCAGGCCGCGGCCTACCGCGACAGACGAGTCCTACTGGCCGGCGACGCGGCGCACGTGCATTACCCAGCCGGCGGCCAGGGCCTCAGCCTCGGTGTGCAGGATGCGGTGAATCTGGGATGGAAGCTGGCGCAGGTGGTGAACGGGATCTCCCAGGAGCGCCTCCTGGACACCTACGACGCCGAGCGCCATCCGGTCGTCGCCCGCGTCCTTCAGCACACGATGGCTCTGGGCGCGCTCCAGCGCCAAGACGAGCGCATGAAAGCGCTGGTCGATCTGGTGTCCGAGCTGGCGGGCATGGACGAGCCTCGCAAACGGCTCGCCGGGATCAGGTCGGGGCTGGACATTCATCACGACCTCGGCGAGGGCCACCCCCTGCTCGGACGCCGCGCGCCCGATCTCGACCTGATCACCGCCGCCGGCCCGCTCCGGATCTTCCAGCTGCTGCACGACGCACGGCCGCTGCTGCTCAACCTCGGTCAGCCCGGCGACTTTGAGATCACTCCATGGGCTGACCGGGTCCGGCTGATCGACGCGAGCTACGAAGGCGAGTGGGAGCTCCCCGTGCTCGGCGTGGTCAGCGCCCCCACCGCCGTGCTGATCCGCCCAGACGGCTACGTCGCCTGGGTAGGAGACGGCACCCACCTTGGACTTCCTGACGCGCTGGCCACCTGGTTCGGGCCGCCCACTGCGGCGTAGCTGACGATCTGTGAGCCTCCGATGCCCGATGCGCGAATGTGCGCCGTCAGACGCCGACGAGGGTATCCGCAATCCGCTCGGCCAGCGCGATGGTGGAGAGGTTCGTGTTGGCGCGCGGGATCGTCGGCATGATCGACGCATCGGCGACCAGGAGGCCGTCCAGCCCGTAGACGCGCCCGTGGCCGTCGACCACCCGCCCGATCGCGCAGGTCCCGACTGGGTGGAAGAAGCCACGCGCCGCCGTTCGCACGTGCGTCATCGCATCGACCTCCGGACCCGGGCGCGTCTCGGGGCCGGCATACCGGCGAACCCCGTCGTCAGCGGCGATCTGGCGGAGCTTTTCGACGCCCTCGGCGAGCACGGACGCATCGTCGGGGTGCGAGAGGAAGCCGTGGTCGATCTGCAGCGGCGCGCGCGGGTCGCTCGCGTTCAGGCGGACCGAGCCCCGCGACGCCGGCTTCATCGCGAAGACGGCCACGCTGACCTCGTAGCCGTGCGGACCGGGGGGATCGAGCCCGGGGAAGAAGAAGAGGTCCGATAGACCGGCAGCGCAAACGCTGCTGGACACGGCGACCGTGACCTGCGCCATGAACAGCGGATGCGCGCGCTCGAACGCCGCGACATCGCGCTGCATGCGGTCCGTGCCCGCGTAGCCGAAGCCGACGCCGACGTGATCGATCAGGCCGTCGCCGACCGGCAACCCTCGCTCCGGCCCGACGCCGCTGCGAAGGAGGATCGCCGGTGAGCCGTAGGCGCCGGCGGCCAGCACGACGGTCCGCGCCCGTACGTCGCCTACGGTCGTCGCCACGCCGATGGCGCGGTCACCATCGAGCAGAACGCGATCGACGAGCGTGTCGGCGAGGATCGTCAGATCGTCGCGGGCGCGCACCGGATCGAGATATGCGAACGCGGTGTTCCAGCGGACCGTGCCGACAGCATTGACGGCATGCACGATCGCGGCATCCCCGCACGTCTCGACGAACGCGCGATGCCAAGGCGACAGCTCCTCCCCCGCGATCCGGCGCACCCGCATCTGCCGCTCTGCTCGGCGCAGGCACGGCTCGATCGCGTCATGGCTCCACCCGTGGCCCCACTCGTCGTAGTCGGCCGGCGCGCCCGCGAGCATCACGCACGCGTTGTGCGCGGAGCACCCTCCCATGATCCGCGCACGAAGCTGGGAGCGGTCTTCGCGGTCGGTCTCCCACGCGTGCGAGAACGCGAGCCGGCGACCGTCGAGCATGTCCGCGGGCCAGCGCCCGTGCCCGTATGACCCGTAGTCGGGTCCGGCCTCGATGAGTCCGACACGCCGACCGCTCTCGGCCAGGCGCGCGGCCAGAACGCAGCCCGCCGAACCGCCACCCACGACAAGCACGTCGAAGCTCGCGCTCCGCTCCACGGCAGCAGACCATACGCGCGTCGAGGCTGCCCGTCGGTCCGGTCCTCTCGTTGACCGCGACCGCGGGTCCTAACGGCCGCGCCAGACCGGAGCGCGCTTCTCGGCGAACGCGGTGGCGCCCTCGCGGGCGTCCTGTGAGCCGAGGACGGGGCCGGCGATCTCCCCCTGGCGCGCCCAGAACTCCTCCTCGCTCCAGTCGAACTGCTCGCGCAGGATGCGCTTGGACGCGGCCAGTGCCAGCGGGCCGTTGGCGGCGATCGCGCGGGCGAGCTCGAGCGCGGCGTCGACCGCGGCGCCGGGCTCGGCGAGGCGGTTGACGAGCCCGAGCTCGTAGCCGCGCTCGGCGTCGATGGGCTCGCCGGTGAGCGCGAGCTCCAGCGCGACGCCGTAGGGGATCCGGCGTGGGAGGCGCAGCAGCGCGCCGCCCGCGGCCACGAGCGAGCGCTTGACCTCGGGGATCCCGAGGCGCGCGCCGCGGGCGGCGACGACGAGGTCGCACGCCAGCGCGATCTCCAGGCCGCCCGCGACCGCGAAGCCCTCGATCGCGGCGATGAGCGGCTTGTCGCTCGCGCGCTCGGCGAGGCCTCCGAACCCGCGGCCCTCGACGTAGGGGCGCTCGCCGGCGACGAACGCCTTGAGGTCCATGCCGGCCGAGAAGCCGCGGCCGGCGCCGGTCACGACGCCGACCGCGAGCGCGGCGTCGGCGTCGAGCTCGTCGAGCGCGCCGGCCATCGCCTCCGCGACCGCGCGGTTGACCGCGTTGCGCGCGTCGGGCCGGTTCAGCGTGATCAGCAGCACGCCCTCGCGGCGCTCGGTGAGGACCTCGTCGGCCATCGCGCCGGACGCTAACTAAGCGCCGAGCTCGGCGCGCAGCCGCGCGAGCTCCTCGCGCAGCGCGCCGACCTCGGCCTCGAGGGCGGCGAGGCGGGGAGCGAGGCCGTCGTCGGGCGCGGGCGCGGGCGGCGGCGGCGCGGGCGGCCACGCGGCGGCCGCGGGCGCCTCGGCGGCGGCGGGCTCCTCGGCGCCGAGGAGATGCGCGTAACGCACCTCCTTCTGCCCGGGCCGGCGGTCGAGCCGCGCCACGAGCTCGCGCTCGATGAGCCGGTCGAGCTGCTCCTCGACGTGCTCGAGCGACGCGAACGGGTGCAGGCGCTCGGTGCGCTGCTTGAGCTCGCCCGGGGTCTGCGGACCGCGCAGGAGCAGGATGGCGAGGACCGCCTGGTCGGCCGCGTCGACGCCGAGGGCCTCGTCGAGGAGGTGGCGGTACTTCGACGCGCGGCTGCCGTGGTAGCTGGCCAGGCGCGTGAGCCGGCGATGGCCGAGGCGCTGGAGCGCGTCGCGGATCGTTGCCTCGTCGAAGTCGGCGACCGGCTCGCGGTTCGTCGTCTGGTTGCACGCGAGCCGCAGGGCGTTGAGCGACAGCGGGTACTGGTCGGGCGTCGTGCGCTGCTTCTCGAGCAGGCAGCCGAGCACGCGCTGCTCGGCGAAGCTCAGGTCCGGGCCCATGGGAGGCGAGTCTAGGCCGCGAAGAGCGTGAGATCGGGCTCGCGCTCGCCGCGCAGCACGCCGAGGTCGACCTCGACGCAGGCGAGGCCGCGGGCCTCGGCGAGCGTCCGGGCCTGAGGCCTGACGTGCTCGGCGGCGAGGACGCCGCGGCAGGTCGCCGTCGCAGGGTCGCGGCGAATGCGCTCGAGGTAGCGCGAGAGCTGCTCGACGGCGTCGATCGTGCCCACGCGCTTGATCTCGACGGCGATCCAGCCGTCGTGCGCGTCGCGGCACATGAGGTCGACGGGACCGATGTCCGTCGGCCACTCGCGGCGCACGAGCCGGAAGCCCTCGCCGCACCACCCGGGCGCGGCGGCGAGCGCCTCCTGCAGGTCGCGCTCCACGCCGTCCTTCTCGAGCGCGGCCGCCTCGCCCAGGTCGTGGGTCACGTCGGAGAGCA